>CANQTB010000048.1 GCA_947626665.1 uncultured Eggerthellaceae bacterium | reverse complement strand
GCTCCAATAGACCGGAGCATGGGAAGCTTGGGAAGCTTGGGCCTTACCACTTGGCGACACCCGCTTTTCTTGATTGGTTCAGTATAGTTCATATGAGCCGAATTTCCTCGGACATCACAAGATGACTTTATGATCGTCACCAAAATCGTCGAGAAGGTTCACGAAGCGATCAGCAAGATCAAATGTCCTTGCACGGCACTTTCGTGATTCAAGCGCCGTGCAAGAGCTCGTTTTATTAGTCGGCGACGATGAGGTCGGTGAACTGGAAGGTCGTGCAATCCACAAGCCCGCGGTTCGTGAGGCGCAGCTCCGGCAGGCAGGCCAGCGGGATGAGGGCCATCGTCATGAAGGGAGAGGGCATGGTGCAGCCGATCTCCTCCCACGTGTCCTCCAGCTGATGGACCTTCGCGCTCATCTCCTCGGCACCAAGGTCGTTCATAAGCCCGGCAATGGGCAGCTCGACGAGGCCGAGGACTTCGCCATCGGCTACAACCACCATGCCGCCACCGCACTCGATCAGGGTGTTCGCCGCAAGGGCCATATCGCTATCGTTCGTGCCCACTACAAGGAGGTTATGGGCATCATGGGCGACGGTGGAAGCCATGGCTCCGCGCTTGATGCCGAAACCCTTGGTGAAGCCGTAACCGAAGGTGCCGGTTTCGTGGTGGCGCTCGAACACGAAGGTCTTGAGCGTATCTTGGGAAAGATCGCTTTCCAGCTTCCCATCAACCACCGGCAGATCAAGGTGCGTCTCGAATGCGCCCACCTTCCCCGGGATGATTTCGATAACGCGGATGGGAACCGTGCTGCCTGCACCTTCCGAAGCTTTGATCACGAAGGATTCGGGCGTGATACCCTTACCGACGTGCATGGAATGGGTAACCCAAGCGGGGAACTCGAAGGGCGCGTAATCGAAGGTGGGAGAGCCGTTTTCGGCAACCACGTCACCGTCGATGATCACGCGTGTCACATTGAGGTCCTCGAGGTTGTCGAGAAACACGATGTCGGCGCACTTGCCGGGCGTGATGGAGCCGAGCTCGTTATCCATACGGAAGCAGGTGGCAGTATTGATGGTGACCATTTGGATGGCCGAAATGATGTCGATGCCGCACTTCACGGCAACCCGAAGGATATGGTCGAGATGGCCTTCGCCCACGAGGGTATGGGGATGCGTATCGTCGGAGATGAGGCAGGCGAAACGCGTGTCGATGTCGTGCTCGGTGATGGCCTTGGCCAGCTCAGGCAGATCGTGCCAGGCCGAGCCGTAACGAAGTTGGGCGTACTGCCCGAGCCGCATCTTCGCCAAGGCGTCCTCGGCACGTGTTGACTCATGGCAGCAGCGCACACCCGAGCCGATGTAGGCGTTCAGCCCGCGGTCAGTCTCGGGAATGGAGTAATGGCCGGTGATCACCTTATCGGCCTTCAAGGTCTCGGCGAGTTCGCCGTGAGCGTGGTCAGTGCCGTTCACAACACCGACGAAATTCATCATCTCGCCAAGGCCAACGACGCCGTCCCACGTCATGGATTCGGCGATCTCCTTAGGTCCGATGAAAGAGCCGGTGTCTTCAAAGCCCGGCACAGCGGGCACGCACGATGGCGTGGTGACCATGGCTTTCAGGGGCGTGCGGCTTGCGTCCTCCATCATTACTTTCACGCCATCAAGGCCAAGGACGTTGCAGATCTCGTGAGGATCCCAGTAAATGCCCACCGTGCCGTGGGGAATGACCGCGCGAGCATATTCACCGGCGCCCATCATCGACGATTCAACATGAATATGTCCGTCGAGAAACCCCGGGGCGATGTAGTGGCCCTCGGCATCGATGACCTGCGTATTGTCGCCGATGCAGTGGTCGGCATTGCCGATGTAGGCGATGCGACCGTCCACCAACGCCACGTCGATGTTCTCTTGGATTTCGGCCGTGCACACGTTCACGAGTCGCGCGTTTTTGATCACGGTGTCGGCAGGTTGGCGCCCCTGAGCCACGGCGGCGATGTCTTGCGTGCATTCCCAGAGGGGCTTCTTGCAGAATGTGTTAAGCATGGATCCTCCATTTCTCTTTGCGGAGCGGCTGCCAATGCATGAGTTCATTGTAGCATCGCGAGAATCGTGCCGCTTTATTCGCCGTGCTTCCCGAGTGCGCATGGTGAATGTGCCTTGCGCATGGTATAAACGTCATCCAATCTATTTATGTCACCTTCGAAGTCCAATCAGTCGTTAATGCTCCAAAGCGCGCCTTTCCCAATTCGGTCAGCCGTCACTATTCCCTCCTTTTTCATCTCCTGTAAAAGATTGGAGGCTTTTCTTTGCTTCTGTGATCTGTTGAGAGAGACAGGGAGTAGATCTTCGATGAGGCTGACGACAGTCTTTCTCGACGTGGGGCCTGTGTCTTTAAGCATCTGTAAAATCAACTCTTTACAAGCCTTGTCATTGAGCCCTTTGCTTCTTGTGTACGAGGTTTAGTCGTATTTTATGACTAAATCATCCTTTGAAAACCGGCTAAGCTCCGACAACGTGGAAGTGCAGCAAAGTGACATAGGGGCCCTATCAATTCCTCCATCCTAATTGCTGTGACTAGTGGAAAAGTGTATTAAAACCATGAAATTACTCATGGAAAAGTGCGAATAAATACATCTTTATACCATGGAAAAGTGTAGAACGTCGTGGTAGCATTGAGGTCAAGCGTTCGTTGTTCCCGATGAAGACAGGATGCCCACGATGCTTCGGCGTAAAGCCTACGAAAAACTGCTCTCTTGGAAGAAATCGCCCTCTCGTCGCGGACTGCTCGTTACGGGTGCCCGGCAGGTGGGCAAGACCTATCTGATCAGGCAGCTTGGAGCGATGGAATACGAATCGTTCATCGAGCTCAACTTCATATTGAACAAGGATGCGGCTGCAGTGTTCAAAAACCCTTCGAGTACGGAGGATATTCTTCTGAGGCTTTCCCTGCTCGCTGATGCTCCGCTCATTCCCAAAAAGACACTCGTCTTTTTCGACGAGGTGCAAGAATGCCCCGAAGTTATGACCGCGATTAAAGGATTGGTGGACGAGGGCAGATACGACTATGCCCTCTCAGGTTCACTGCTGGGTGTCGAGTTGAAAGGCATTCGCTCCAACCCTGTGGGCTATTTGGCGGAAGTCGTGATGTATCCCCTTGATTTTGAGGAGTTCTGTTGGGCAGTCGGCGTCACCCAACCCGTTCTCGACAAAGTGGCGGAATGCTTCAATAACCATGCACCAGTCGATGAGTTCATCCATGAACGGATGATGGGATTGTTCCGGCGCTATCTTGTGGTAGGCGGTATGCCCGATGCCGTTACGACGTTCATCGAAAGCAATGACTTGGCCCTCGTCCGTGATGTGCAGAGCCAGATCCGCGGTTGGTATCGCGAGGATATCAGCAAGTACTGCGATAAGAGGGTGAAGCTCAAGGCCAAAGAAGCGTACGACCTTGTGCCGAGCGAGCTCTCGAACCCCAATAAGCGGTTCATTCTCAAGCGCTTGAACGAACGGGCCCGATTCAAAGACTACGAAGATGCCTTCATTTGGCTCACCTATGCAAATGTTGCCCTCGCGGCATACTGCGTTGACGAGCCCTGCACTCCTCTGCTGCTCTCGAAAGAGCGCAATCTCTTCAAGCTTTTTTACTCGGATGTGGGGCTTCTCACCAGCTCGTATTTGCGAACGAGCTCGCTGGAGATTCTGGACGAGGGGCTTGATCTCAATTACGGAAGCACATTCGAAAACGCAGTCGCCCAAGAGCTTGTTGCCCATGGCTTTAGCCTCTATTACTACAATAGCAAGAAATTCGGAGAGGTGGATTTCGTCGTGGCCGACAAGAACGACACGGTGCTTCCGATCGAGGTCAAATCGGGCAAGGACTACTATCGTCACAAAGCGCTCTCGAACATTCTCGGGGTGAAGAACTACCATTTGAAAACCGGCTATATTTTCAGCTCCGGCAATGTGGAAGTGCAGGATGACGTCTTGTATTTGCCCATCTACATGATCGGGCAGCTATCGAACGATTAGCCCGCTAAAATGCGCATTGCCATGTTTCAGCTTTTGCTTGCGATAACCTATCTTGCCTTCATCAGCCTCGGAATTCCCGACGGCATCCTCGGTGCAGCCTGGCCCACCATGTACAGCCAGCTGGATGTGCCCGTCTCCTCCGCCGGCTTCATCTCGATGACCATCTGCCTCGGCACCATTATCGTAAGCCTTCAAAGCGACCGCCTGACGAAAAAGTTCGGCACCGGCAAGGTGACCGCGTTCAGCGTGCTGCTGACGGCATTGGCGCTGGCGGGGTTTTCGTTAAGCGACCAGTTCTGGATGCTGATCTGCTGGGCGCTTCCCTATGGGCTCGGCGCCGGCGCCATCGACGCCTCGCTGAACAACTTCGCCGCCATCCACTACGCGAGCCGCCATATGAGCTGGCTGCATTGCATGTGGGGCCTGGGTGCGGCGCTCGGGCCGGTGATACTCGGCATTGTTCTCACTTCGGGCGGAACGTGGCACAACGGCTACCTTGTCATCGCGCTCATGCAGGCGGCTCTCACCGTGATCCTCTTTCTGGCCCTGCCTCTTTGGCGGAAATTTGAAAACGCTCGTCTTGCCGACACATCCGGCACCGAAACCGCCGCCAAAATCACCGCCAATACCGAAGCATCCGAATCTACCGCTGCACCCGCCACCGGAACCGCTGCTACCCCGAACCGTCCCACCCCCTTTCGCGAACTCATCCGGATGCCCGGCGTGAAAGCGATCATGCTGACGTTTTTCGCTTACAGCGGGGTCGAGCAAACAACCGCTCTTTGGGCAGGCAGCTACTTCGTGTTCCATGACGGTATCTCCCCCGAGATCGCAGCAAGTTTGGTGGGGCTGTTCTACTTGGGAATCACCCTCGGGCGCATCGTCAGCGGCTTTCTCACCATGCGTTTCTCCGACGCGAAGATGGTCCGCTTAGGGGCGTGCATTCTTGTGGGCGCGCTCGTGTTCATGCTGCTTCCGCTGGGAAGCGTCACCGCCTACAGCGGGGTATTTCTCATTGGCCTCGGATGTGCGCCCATCTTCCCCTGCATCATTCACGCCACGCCGATCTATTTTGGAACCGCGCATTCACAAGCGGTCGTCGGAGCGGAGATGGCAAGCGCCTACACGGGCACGCTCGTGCTCCCTCCCCTGTTCGGCGCCCTCTCGTCGGTGGTGACGGTCGGGTTCCTTCCCGTTTACCTGCTTTTCTTCCTTATCGTGCTCGTCCTCGCTCACGAGCGCCTTATCAAGCGCTTTCGTTCTCGATGAGCATAACGAGCTCTTCCCGTGAATGCGCACCGCTCTTTTGATAGATATGGGAGATATGCGTCTTCACGGTGTTGAGCGAAAGGACAAGTTCTTCGGCAATGGAGGCACCGCGGTGCAAAAGACCCGAAGGCGCACTCCCTCGGGTCTTTTGCCTTGTGCTTTTATCTTGCTCATTATGGCGAAAGGTGCGCCGGATTCGCGTTCTGCTCTTTCTTGGCGCACATGGCGTTGTCGGGAGAGCACTTTGCGCCGCAATGATGCTTTTTACCCGTTGCTTGCGTGGTAGGAAACGCTATGTTAGTGTTTCAAAACATGAAATTTTAACTGAAATTAGTGATTGGAAACACTATGCCACTCGACAATATTGACTTCTTGAGAGATCTCTCTGCACGACGTATGCTTGGCGCTCCTCAGGAATTCAAACGGTATCTGCATGACCGCATAGATTGGCGAGACCGCTTGATTATGGTGAAAGGAGCACGCGGCACCGGCAAGACGACGCTTATGTTGCAGCGCATTCGCGAGGCGTTTCCCGATCCAACAAAAGCGCTGTATGTGTCGCTCGATCATTTGTGGTTCACGGAGCATTCGCTCTATGACGTGGCCGATTACCACTACCTCCACGGTGGAACGCACTTGTTCATCGATGAAGTGCATTATCAGAAAAGCTGGCAGCAATTGCTGAAAAACATCTACGACGACTTTCCCGGGCTGAACATCGTCTATACCGGATCATCGCTTTTGAAGCTTGAAACATCCGGAGCCGATCTTTCTCGCCGCCAAGTTACCTATTCGCTTTCAGGCTTGTCTTTTCGAGAGTTCCTCGCATTCGAGGGGGTTTGCGTGCTTGAAGCCGCCTCTCTTCAGGAGGTTCTTGAGAAACACGCTTCTCTGGCAGCCGAAATCTCAAGCAAGGTGCAGGTTCTCCCCCTGTTCTACGATTATCTCGAACACGGCTACTATCCTTTCTACAAAGAGGTTTTCAGCGGTTATGGTCAACGTGTGGAGGCGACCATAGATCAGGTGCTTGAAAACGATTATCCTGCGCTTGAAAATGTGAGTTTTGCGACTATTCAAAAAGCACGAAAGATGCTTGTCATCCTTGCGGCAAATGCTCCGCAGACTCCCAATATGAGCACTTTGTACCGTGAATTGGAAACGGATCGCAACCAAGGGCTGAAGATCCTCGATGTCCTGCAACGTGCAGAGCTGCTGAATCTGCTTCCTTCAAAAACCGAGACCCTGAAGAACATGTCGAGGCCAGCGAAGATCTACTGCGATAACTCGAACATCATGGCAGCTCTTGTGGAACGTCCTGATAAGGGATGCATGCGCGAGACATTCTTCGCAAACCAGCTGAAGGCCGCGGGAAATGCGATCGTTTACCCTCCAGCAGGTGATTTTTTGGTTAACGGTCATCATCTTTTCGAGGTAGGGGGCAGGAAGAAATCGTATGCTCAGATCAAAGATGTGCCGGATAGCTATCTTGCGGTAGATGACCTCGAAGTCGGTTACGGGAACAGGATCCCGCTCTGGTTATTCGGAATGCTTTATTAGAACCTTCTGCCTTGGCATAGCTGCAACACATATCCCTCTCCGTTATCTTCTGATAAATGTTGTAGATGACATTTTTAGGTTCTTAAAAATGTGATGAGTTGCATTTTTTCGAACTTAACGTATTATTATCGATAAAGAGAAGCGCGCTGAGACACCCAGAATTGCTTAAAGGGCTATAAGCGCTACGATAACCGCAAGGAGCCACCATGAGACGGACTGCCCAAAAAATTCTTGAAGAATGGAAGAATCGCCCTTCTCGAAAACCTCTGCTCCTCTATGGCGCTCGACAAGTGGGCAAAACATATCTGCTCAAAGAGTTCGGAAGAACGTCCTTTGAAAGTATTGCGTATTTCGATTTAGAAAAACAGGCGGACGCGCGGGCTGCTTTCGAGAGAGATCTTTCACCGCAAACCATCGTATCGAATTTATCCCAAGTGCTGGGACATCTCATCGACACCTCGAAAACGCTTATCGTTTTCGACGAGGTGCAAGCTTCTAACCGAGCGCTCGCCTCGCTGAAGTACTTTTGCGAGGAAATGCCCAATGCTTATGTCGTGGCAGCTGGAAGCCTTTTGGGGATTGCGGTCAACAGGGAAGGGTACTCAGCCCCAGTAGGCAAGGTGGAAACATATACCTTGCTTCCCCTTGCCTTCGATGAATTCTTGGATGCTCTCGGTTTCGGGCAGATGATCGAAGGTATCACCGAGAGCTATCGGCTCAACGAGCCGTACTTTCTGCATGAACGCGCCCTTGAGCTGTATCGATCTTACCTGTTGGTGGGCGGAATGCCGGAAGGGGTGTTTGCGTATTCGGAATCTCGTGATTATGGTTCGGTAGCCCGCATTCAGGGAACCATTCTCGATCTTTACATCGCCGATATGGCGAAATACGCGCAGCCCTACGAGACGGCACGCATCATCGAGGCGTGGAAAAGCATCCCCGCTCAGCTGGCGAAAGAGAACAAGAAGTTCCAGTACAAGACGGTGCGCTCAGGCGGACGTGCCAACCAATACGAGGCGGCGCTTGCTTGGCTTGAGGCTGCCGGACTGGTCAATCGTTGCGTGCAGATAACATCGGGGCAGCTTCCTTTGGCGCTTCACGAGAACCGCGATGCGTTCAAAATGTATCTCATGGACACAGGACTGCTTTCCACCCTTATGCATGTGCGCCCCGCCGTTCTTCTCGATGAAGCGGCGAGGAAGGAGCTTGATGGCGGCCCTCTCGCGGAAAACTACGTTGCACAGGCGCTGACCGCGCAAAAGCTCAACCTTGCCTATTGGGTAAGCAGCGGAAAAGCAGAGGTCGACTTTGTTCTTGACCTCGGTTTGCCGAAAGCTGTGCCGCTTGAAGTGAAATCGTCTTATAACGTTCGTTCAAGAAGCCTGTCAGTTTATCGGGAAAAGTACGAGCCTCTCTATGCCATACGCCTCTCGACGAAAAACTTCGGCATGGAGGGCAGGGTAAAAAGCGTTCCTCTCTATGCGGCCTTTTGCATAGGTGCCGAAAATGCTCAACGGGAAGCCCTCTAGCCGATTGCTTTTCCGGCCCGTTAAAAAGTTCGGAGCCGCTTGCCTTCGCTCTTTTGCAGAAGCTTAATCACGCTTGTCGTCGCGATGGCGGATTTGCTCGGTGCGCTCGGCGGCATCGGCTGCCGCTTCTTCGGCCTTGATGAGGGAGGCCGCTGATCGATCCGACAAGGCTCACATTTAAGAGCAGTTTCTCTGGTCGTGATATAGTAATTCCGACAGAAACGCCCACCTCGTGAAAGCTATTCCCATGAATGCATATCGTTTCGCGCACCAAGCTCCTATACACCCAACTTCCGCACGCCCAGCATCTGCTCGCCCATATTTTTCTCACGCGAGCTGCATCTTTCTTGCTTTCGCCGTTCTCCTTGCTTTTTCCCTCTGCTTCGCAGCGCCTTTCGCCTCCGCAACGGAGCCCTTGAAAGACACACCCTCCGAAAGCACGCCGACCGCAAACGGCTCTTTCACAGAAAGCTCGTCAGACGGGGCAGCCGCATCTTCCCCCGAAAGCGGATCTTCCACCAACGGCATGCCTTCTTCCGATAATTCATCAGCCGACAAAACAACGCTCACCGAAAACACGGCGACCAACGAAACGCCCGCTGAGCCTGAGGCAATCGAGCCGGCTTCCTTTGAGCCATGCCCGCTTCCCGAAGGCACCTATCTTATTCAAACCACATTGGGCGCGAACTCGGTCATTGAGATCGGAGATGACTCATTGAGCTCGGGTGCCAACGTGCAGCTTTGGGCATACAACGCCACGGCGGCGCAAAAGTTTCGCCTGATCATCGCTGGCAATGGTTCGTGTGCCTTGGTCAACGACGGTTCGGGGCTTGCGCTCACGGTCGTTCCCGACAAATCGAACAACATCGTTCAAAGCCCTCTGGAAAACGGCGTGCCTTCCGCCGAGCAGCAGTGGCTGCTCCATGAGAAGGGAAGCGGCAGCTACACAATCGAAAGCGTTGCGCTTCCTAGCTTTGTGCTGGATGTGGCGGTCGCCAGCAAGGCGAACGGCACAAACATCCAGGCATATGAGGCAAACGGAACTGCCGCGCAAACCTTCCGCCTCATCAACATCATTCCCTCGATTCCCGCGGGCACGGCTGTGACGGAGGGTCTTTATCGCATCCAGAGCGCACTGGGAACGAACCTCTCTTTGGATATTACCGGCGCCAGCCTCAACGATGGAGGCCGTGCGCAAATCTATTCATCGAACGGCACCCTGGCGCAGCTCTTCCAGATCGAGGAAGCACCTGATGAAGCCACCCACCAACCGTTCTATCGCATCCGCGCCGTGCATTCCGGCAAATACCTTGAAGTTGCAGGGAGCTCGCCTTTCCCCTGCGCATCCATCCAGCAATATGGCAGCACCGGCAAAGCGAACCAGCTCTGGGCATTCGTTCCCACAGAAGGAGGATATTCGCTGATCAACAAGGCCAACGGCTATGCGCTTGATGTCAAGGACGCGCGAGCGGCTTCAGGAACGAAGCTCCAAACCTATGCGCCCAACAAAACAGCGGCGCAAACATGGACGCTTGAAGAGGTCACTCAGGTAGTGCCGAACGGCGTCTATCAGATTCGCGCCAATCTCGGAACGCATCGCGTCGTCGACATCAACGGAGCATCGAGCGCACCTTCAGCCAACGTGCAGCTTTGGTCCGCCAACAACACGCTCGCGCAGCGCTTCTACATCTCATCCCAAGGCAACAACGTCTATACCATCGAAGCGCTTTGCTCGGGGCTCCTTCTCACGCGCGATGGCGCAAACGTCATCCAAGCGCAGCGCGATGCCCAAGAAAACGGGCAGCTCTGGCAAATCGCAGCGGCACAGGGCGGCGGCTTGGCATTTTTAAGTGCCGACGACCCCTCTCTTGCGTTGGATGTTTCTGGTGCGAAAGACGCGGACGGAACGAACATCAGGGTCTACGCCACCAATGGCACGCGCGCGCAGTCTTTCTTCGTCGATAAACGGGCCGCCCTCCCCGACGGCTGCTATACGATCACATGCGTTGCGGGCGGTCGCGTTCTTGATGTGAGCGCCGGATCGCTCAACGACGGCGCCAACGTTCAAGTTTATGAGAGCAATGGAACCGGCGCGCAGAAGTGGCAAATCACCGAACAGGGCGATGGCACCTTTGTTATCCTGAATGCCCGATCCGGAAAGGCGCTTGACGTAAAAGGGGCGAATGCCTCGTCGGGGACAAACGTTCAGCAATACCTTCCCAACAACACAAAGGCGCAGCGATGGGCAATCGATTACCTTGGCTCGCAACGTTACCGCATAGCGTCTGTCCTCGGCGATCTCGTCTTGCATGTGGATGGCGAGGGCGCTTCAAATGGATGTAACGCTGCCATCTCCACCCCGACGGGCGCTGAGTGCGAGCAGTTCACCTTTGCTCCGACGACCTATCGGCCTTCAGAGGCCGAGCTCTGCCGGCTGATCGACACCGTTTCCGGAAGCACCGCCGTCACAACGTTCGGCAACGCTCTTCCGCTTTCCGACGCTCACCTGAGCGCTCTCAACAGCGCGACGAACAGGATTCGCTCGGCGGGTTATAACGTGGGATATGTTGTCATCGATGCGGACACGGGGCACGGCTTCAGCTGCAATCCTTATGGCGTGAACTATGTGGCAAGCTCGATCAAAGGCCCCTATGTGGCTTCCGTCTGCAAATTCGACCCCTGGTCGATCGGGCCTTATAAGCTCACGATGGCACAGACAATCGAATACTCGAGCAACGAGGGCTATCTGTCGTTGCGCTCACGCTTCGGCTCGTGGCCCATGGAGCAGCTCATGAACGAAGTGGGCGTGCATTCGTTCTCGCCGAGCGTGAATTACTGCTATCTGACGGCCCATGACCTCGCGAAGCTCTGGGTGGGGTGCTACAACTACTTCTCGAGCGACGAGATGAACGCTGCTTGGTGCAAGAGCCTCTACACGCATTCGTATCATTCGTCCATCTATTATCAGCTTTCGGGATACGGAACCACCACTTACTCCAAGCCGGGCTGGTATCCCAACGAACGGGGCCTCGGGGCGATGAACGATGCGGGCATCGTTGAGCGCGATGGACACACCTATATCGTCGCGATCCTCACCTCGGCGTATGAACGCTTCGATCTCATGGATCCATTGGTGCGCGCGATCGATGCTGCGTCGTACGACCTGCGATAAAAGCTGGAACGCTCGGCTTATTTGCAGCGCCCGGCTTACTTGCAGCGCCCGGCCTATTTGCTGAAGAGAAACGAGGCGTAAAGCATCGGATGGCGTTGCGCCAGTGGCCGCCGTCGTCTTTCTGAAAAGCTCGTACTGATCTTCTGTTACACGTTGTCGCTTGAGCCATAGCGCATGACTCAAGCCCCCCTTCAAACCGGAGGGCTTGAGTCGATAATTCGCAACGGTGTTCCTTTAATTTGTAGCTTGTTCGATGCGCTTTTCCATATCGCGGCGAATCATTCTGAATGACAGCATTCTCGCCCACATTCTGGCGAAGGCCCAAAGATTAACCTGAGATTAAGTTCACTTTATAGTCAGTTAATTTGGGTATGCCATTCTTGACGCATGCTTTTGAAGGCGACATTATAGTTTCATGTCACGTGAAGAAGGCATCGGCAAAACGAGTCTGCGGACTATCTATCTTGTGGTGATGAC
>CANQTB010000047.1 GCA_947626665.1 uncultured Eggerthellaceae bacterium | reverse complement strand
GAAATGTTTGCGTCTTAAGGCGCGCATCTCGTTTTCGAGGCATGAGCTCATGAATTCCGCCAAGAAGACACTATCGATAAAAAGCGCCTCTCATCAAGGCATACATAACGTAACGCTCGTACTGGCCATCTTGATGGCCAGTACGTTTTCTGCATCTATTTCGCAATCGATGATGAACATTGCTCTTCCGCATATCGCGGATAAGTTCGGTGTCACGCTCTCGATTGCGAATTGGGTGGTCATCGGGTTCACGATCGTTGCGGCGACCGCTATCACGATGGCGGCGGCACTGATGAACCGGCTTGGCTTACGCAAGCTATTCGTCTTTGCTGCCGGTTGCCTTGCGGTGGGCAGCCTCATCGGGGTTTTTGCGTTCAGTTTCCCTCTGCTCATTGCTGCGCGCCTTGTGCAGGCGATTGCGACAGGGATGCTCTATCCTGTGGTGACCGGCGTTATTGCCATCCTTGTAGGGGTCGAACGCCGCGGCGCGGTGCTCGCGCTCAACAGCGGCATCATCGGTATCGGCCAAGCGGTGGGGCCTTTGATCTCGGGTCTTTTGCTCACCTATTTTGATCTGCATATCATGTTCATCCCGACGCTTGTCCTCGGCGTGTTGCTCATCGTGGCAGGCATCTTCGTGCTCTATGATGTGGAAGATCGCAGCCACACGCCAATCGATCTGCCGAGCGTTGCTTTGGCCTTTGTCGGCCTTGCCGCCTTGATGTATGGGCTCGGGGAGCTTACGCACGATACGCTTCCCGCAGTTATCGGCCTTGTTATCGGCGCGGTCGTTTTGGCGGCTTTCGTCATACGCCAGCTGAAAATAAAAACTCCTTTGCTCAACCTTGCCCCGCTTCGTCACAGCGGTTTCACGGTCGGGGTCATCCTCGTGATGTTCGGCATGATGGGCACGGCGGCCATGAGCCTGCTCTTGCCGCTGTTCTATGAGGGTACGACGGGAGACACCCCGTTTGAGGCAGGCGTTCTCATCTCCATTCCGCTTGTCGCTTATGGCCTGCTCGCGGTGGTTGGCGGCAAGATATTTGATAAGAAGGGAATCTTTCCCGTTGTGCCGTTTGGCTATTTGCTTGCCCTTATCGGATTTGTGGGAATCTTCTTTACCGCGCAGAAAGTGCTTCCCTATGCGGTGCTTATGTTCTCGTTCGGCATCTATGTGGGAAACAGCTTCATCGTGGCGCCTTCGAAAACGATGGCGTTGAATCTCCTTTCGAAGGATCTGTATTCTTATGGCGCCGCGATCAATTCAATCTTCGTCCAGATTGCGAACTCGATCGGCGCATCGCTTTTTGTCGGTGTCCTTTCGGCCGATGTGCTGCGTGAGACGGCACACGGCATGAGCCGTGCCTCCGCCTACGGCGTCGGTTTTTCCCATGCGCTTATCATCTCGATCGTCATCGCCGTCGTTGCACTCATCTTGGCATTCGTCTATTCATGGCGCATGCGTAAGCATAAGGCCCATGCGCAGGCGAAAAGCGATCCGAGCCGTTTCAATCCGCACAGCTAATACCTTCGAGGCGCCCATGTCATTTGTTGAATTTCGCGATGTGAGGAAAATCTATCAGATGGGAGAGGTGGAAGTCGCCGCCGCCGATGGAATGACCTTCACCGTTGAAAAGGGCGAACTCGCCGTCGTCGTCGGGCCGTCAGGAGCCGGAAAAACGACCCTTCTCAATATGCTCGGAGGTATGGACACCTGCACGTCGGGCACGATTGTGCTCGACGGGAACAATATCAGCGAGGCAACGCAGCGCGATCTTACGATGTATCGTCGTTTCGATGTGGGATTTGTCTTCCAATTCTATAACCTTGTTCCCAATCTCACCGCACTCGAGAACGTGGAACTTGCCGCTCAAATCTGCAAAGATCCTCTTCCCGCCGATGAAATGCTTTCTCAGGTGGGGCTTGCCGATCGTGCCGCGAATTTTCCGAGCCAGCTCTCCGGTGGCGAGCAGCAACGCGTCGCCATTGCTCGGGCGCTCGCGAAAAACCCGAAGATCCTGCTCTGCGATGAGCCGACGGGGGCTTTGGACTATCAAACAGGAAAAAGCATCCTCGGGCTTTTGCAGGACACGTGCCGTCAGACGAATAAAACCGTCATCCTCGTCACGCACAATCTCGCGTTCACCGAAATCGCCGATCGCGTCATCAGGATTCGCGAGGGCAAGGTAGCCGAAATCACGCTGAACGCCAACCCCGCTCCCGCCAGTATCCTCGAGTGGTAATGCACAGGGGGCGTTTACGTGGCGAGCGCTTTCGTAAAAGATTTCACTCGGTCGATCACGCATTCGATCGGAAGATTTTTGGCCATTATGGCGATTGTCGCGCTTGGCTGCGGATTCTTCGCCGGCATTCGGATGACATCTCCCGATATGGATGCGGCGGCCGATTCCTATTTTGATGGAACGGACATGATGGATATCCGCGTCGTATCGACGATGGGGCTGACCGAAGGCGATCTTGATGCCCTGTCGGCGGTTTCCGGCGTGGGCGCCGTCATGGGAGCCTACGAATCGGACGTGATCGCGATCATCGATGGCGAGCAATATGCGGTGCGTATGCATTCGCTGCCCGAGTCGGCGCGCGATTCCGTCGTATCTGCCGATGGTGCTCTCGTCACCTCCGAAGATGAGAGCTATCTGAATAGGCTCGTGCTTGATCGAGGGAGATGGCCCGAGAAAACAGGGGAATGCGTTATTTCCGCCGACCGTGTGATGAACACCGATGTGGAGATCGGGGATACCGTTATCGCAAGCGAGGGCACGACGGCACTTGACGATGTGCTCGAGGTGACGGAATTCACCATCGTCGGTTTTGCGCACTCGCCCTATTATGTCGCCTCCTCAAGCATGGGGACCACCTCGCTCGGTACGGGAACCATCACGCAATTCATGTATGTCGTACCCGAAACATTTGCGGCAGACCTTCCCTATACCGAGGCATTTTTGCTCGTCGATGGGGCAAAGGAGCTGAACTCGGCGACCGACGCCTACGATGAGCGGATAGCCGAGGTGACCGATGCGATCAGCGCGATTGCCCCAGAGCGCGAGAAGATCCGCTTCGACGAGGTGAAAAGCGAGGCACGCGAGGAAATCGATCAAGCGGAGGCCGACTACCATGCCGAGCGCGCCGACGCCGAGGCCGAGCTGGCCGATGCGAAATCCGCCCTCGACGATGCGCTTGCCACCATCGAGGAAAATGAGCGTTCGTTGGCAGACGGCGAGCGTTCCTATAATGAAGGCGTTGCCGAACTCCGAACGCAGCGCGCGCAGGCAAACGAGAAATTCGCCCAAGCCGAGGAGCAAATCACGGCAAGCGAAGAGGAGCTTGCGCAGAAGCAGTCGTCACTCGAACAGGCCGCATCGCAGCTCAGCGCATCATGGCAGCAAGCGGGCCTTACGCCCGCAGACGCACCCATCGCGCTTGAGCGGGCGCGTGCCGGGGTTGATCAAGCGAGTGCCGCGCTCGCTCAGCTGGAGGCCATGCTCGCTTCGAATCCGGAAGACCCCGAGCTTCTTGCCCAGGTAGAGGCGGCAAGAGCGCAGCTTGCCGAGCTTCAGGCGCAGGCAGCAGCGATTGAGCAGCTGATTGCGGCGCAGCAGCAATACGACGAAAACAAGGCCGCTTTCGATGCGGCCTATCCTCAGGCAATCGCCCAAATCGAACAGGCGCGCAATCAGCTTGCCGCTCAACGGGAGGAAGCGGCACGTCAGTTCGCTGCGGCCGAGCAGACGCTTTCAAGCTCATCCATTCAGCTCGTGGACGCTCGCGCACAGCTTGATCAGGCAAGGCAGGATTATTCGCAGGGCCTCGCCGACTATGAAAGTGCCGCTGAGGAGGCTCAGGCGAAATTCGCTGACGCAGAGGCGGACATCGCCGAGGCGCAATCCCAGATCGATGAGCTGGAAGAGCCCGAATGGCTCATCATGGATCGAACAAGAAACAACGGTGCGGTCATGTTCTCCTCCGATGCGGAGCGCATCAGCAATATCGCCCGCGTTTTCCCACTTATCTTTTTCCTCGTCGCCGCCCTTGTCGCGCTGACGACGATGACGCGTATGGTGGAAGAGGAACGCACCCTTATCGGCACCTATAAGGCGCTTGGCTATTCGCAGACGCGCATTGCTTCGAAGTACCTGCTCTATGCGCTCATCGCTTCAGGCGTGGGAAGTATCATCGGCATAGCAGTGCTCACGCAGGTATTGCCGTGGGTCATCATGTATGCCTATAGCATCATCTACCACGTTCCGCATGGCGCCCTGCCCATCGATTGGCAGGTGGCGATAATCGCCGCATCGCTCGGCATAGGGATAACGCTGCTTTCCACGTGGGCTGCCGTGGCGGCAACGCTTCGCACGTCTCCGGCAGCGCTCATGCTTCCTCAGGCGCCGAAAGCGGGACGTCGCATTCTTCTCGAGCGCATCAAACCGCTCTGGCGCCGCATGTCGTTTCTTTGGAAGGTTTGCGCTCGTAACCTGTTCCGCTATAAGAAGCGCTTCATCATGACGGTCATCGGCATAGCGGGGTGCACGGCGTTGCTCTTAACCGGCCTCGGATTGCAGAATTCTCTCGACGATATCATCAATAAGCAATATGGCGAGCTCGTGCGCTATAACGTCGTTATCAGTACCGAGGAGGATATCAGCGAGAGTGATAAGCAAGAGCTCGATACCCTTATCAATGACGAGCGCTATCTCGCCACGCATACGACCGCCCATGCTTCCTCGATGGTTGCGCTTGGCTCAGAGGATCAAGAGCTTTCCGTGACGCTTATGGTTCCCTCCGATGAGGCGACATTCCAAACGCTTTGGAAGATACGCGACCGCAAGACAAACGATGAGGTGAATCTCGCTGATGACGGCGTTGTCATCAGCGAGAAGATGAGCTACAAGCTCGATGTGTACCCCGGCGATACCCTGAGGCTTTCAGTCCCCGATGCGCGGGGAAACGTAACGGGAGAGGTGTATGAGTTCAAAGTCGATGCATTGATGGAAAACTACGTGGCGAACTACGTGTTCATTTCACCGGAGGCCTACACGAGGGCGTTCGGAGAGGCGCCGATCGAAAGCTCCATCTATGCGACGATTGCGGAGGATAAAACGTTGCGCGACGAGTTTTCCTCATTGGCTCTCGGTATCGATGGCGTGCGGACGGTTGCCTATACCGACGAAACGATCGACACCTATCGGACGCTCCTTTCCAGCGTGAACCTCGTGGTCATCGTGCTCGTCGTTGCGGCCGCGCTGCTTGCGTTCATCGTGCTCTACAACCTCACGAACATCAATATCACCGAGCGTATCCGCGAGATCGCGACGCTCAAGGTGCTCGGATTCACCAAACGCGAGGTGGCGCTTTATATCTTCCGCGAAATACTTCTGCTCGTGCTCATCGGTGCGCTTTTCGGCCTTGCGCTCGGCGTCATCCTCGAGACGTCGGTGATCACCACGGCGGAGGTTGATTACGTGATGTTCGGTCGAGAGATCCACCTCAGCTCATATCTGGAGGCCTACGCGCTGACGGTGTTTTTCTCGCTTATCGTGATGGTGGCCATGCTGAGAAAGCTTTCGCATGTGGATATGGTGGAAAGCCTCAAGTCGAACGAATAGCCTGGACATGAACGAGCGATGAGGCTTCGCGGGGCTTGCGTTACAATAGCAACGATTGGCGCTCGAGATAATCGCGCTGAGAAACAATGAAGGAGCGAAGACGAGATGAAAGTTACCTCGAAAAAAACAGGCACGTATGCTGTTCGTCTGAGCGTGAATGCGACCGCTCGCGAAGTGGGGCAGGCGCTTGAGGGCGCCAAGATTTCGTTCGCGCAGAACATGGGCCTCAAGCCCGATCCGAAGAAGTCGGTTTCCCAGATCGCCTTCGAGCAGATGGGCATCAAAGATCTCGATCCGCTCGTTTCGCGGAGCGCTGTCGATGCGTTGGTGCCGCTCGCAATCGATAAGGCGCACATCGTCCCCGCCTATATGCCGAAGCCCGAATACAGCGAGAGCCTCGTGCGCAACAAGCCGTTCTCCTTCACGTTAAACGTCGCCTTAAAGCAGCCCTATGAGCTGAATTCCTACGATCCTGTCTCTTTATCGGTGCCGCCTTTCACCTTCGACGAGGGCAGCGTCGATCGTCAGATCAAGGTGATGAAAGAGCGCGACAAGGACTTTAAGGCAACCGAAGAGGAGCGCAAGAACGTCCGCGATGCGCTTTACGCGCAAGCGCAGGACGCCTATGAGCGCGAGTTGCTCTCAATGGTGTCGATGCAGCTGAGCCTGCGTTTCGAGGGCAAGATTCCCGATGATGTGTTCCTTGCGATGCGGGAGGCGATTGTGGCGAACATGCGCCTCGACGCGCAGCACGCCGGCGTGCGCTTTGAAGATATCGTGCGCAACAGCGGGGGAGAGCAGCAGTTCAATGTGATGGTGATGTTGCAGGCACGGCAGATGCTCGCGCAAAGCTACGCGCTTGAGGCCATCTATCGTCACGAAAAGCTGAGCCTGACCGACGAGGATCTCGAACGCGCTTGCCTCGAGATGAATCCCGGCATCGATCCGAAGATATCCCGCATGTACCTCGAGCAGACGGGTCGTGGATTTGCGATGCGCGAGACGGCCGAACGCATCAAGGCAAACCGCTGGGCACTTGAGCATGCGAACCTGAAAGAGCTCGATCTGGGCACGTCCGAGGAGCCGGCTGCAGAGAAAGCCCCCGCCGACAAGAAGGAGCCGACCGCAGAGAAAGCCCCCGCCGACAAGAAGGAGCCGGCTGCAGAGAAAGCCCCCGCTGCGGGCAAGCCCGCCGCAAAAAAGGCGTCGGCTCCCAAAAAATCCGCTCCGAAAAAGCAAGCGGAGTAGTTTTCAACCGATTGGTACAAGAGGTAAACGGGCGGCAACAAGCCATTGACGCTTTTCGTCGAAATGGTCGGGAAGGTGGACAAATGAAAGCAACCCGATACAATGAAGGACGAAAACCCGAGGCATAAACGCCCGATAAACACATCATATGTGCAGGGGGTTGCCTTCGACCGCCCTGCGTTTTTGTTGGCAAGCAGGTGGATGAATGAAGGATAAGATGAAATCTTCAACGAACGGAAAGGATCTCCAGCCAGTGTTATGGGGAAGTTCTCGTTCGTGGAAAGATCCCCTGAGACGCCCTGCTTGCACGCTTCTGGCTCTCGCTCTCGCGGTCACGCCCTGTATTGGGCTTGCCTCCGTTTCTGTGGCAAGTGCGACGGAAGCCCCCATAACCGCCGAACCTTGCCCCGAACCAGCTTATGGCCACGATCTTCTCGATGCCATCGATGCCGCTGATTTCAAGGGAAGCGACATCGTTATCCGCTATCTTTTGGGCGAGGAGGTAACGTATGAGGAGCTTGCGAGCGTCGATATCGAAGCGCTTGCTGAAATAGATCCCGCAATTGCCAGGGGCATTGAGGTGTTGCTCAACACGCCTCCGGATGCGAACGGAACATTTACGCAAATCCCTTCCAATAAGGATGCAGCCAGCGGCGCCCAGGGTGCCGATCCGGCGATGCCGAATATCGCCGACCCGCAAACTTCGCAAAACGAAAATGCAAGTTCTACCGATCCCGCACGGCAAACCGAAAGCGAAAGCGCGACGAATGATGCGCAATCGCCTGAAGCGAGCGACGTGCGCACTCCCGAATCCGCTGATCAAAATGCGCCGACTCCCGGGATGGGCGGCTCGTCAGCCGAGGATGCCAATGCTTCCGACCCTCAGCCTCCTGCCCAAGACGCGCCGGAGGCAAACGATGCCGAGGTATATCCCGAATGGTCTTATTCGGGCGACACTTCCTATATCCCGAAGCACTATTCCCAAGATCTTGAGACCGAAGAGTTCATAGCGGTCGTTGGCGAGCAGGCCCGCCAGATCGGGCAGGAGAGAGGTCTCTATGCATCCGTGATGATCGCACAGGCGATCCTCGAGTCCGGCTCGGGTAATTCTGCCCTTGCCCGCGAGGGGAACAACCTCTTCGGCATCAAGGGCTCTTATCAGGGGCAGAGCGTGAACTTCATCACCGGCGAAGATGACGGGACGGGCAGCAACTATTACATTCGCGCCGATTTCCGTGCCTATCCCAGCATTCGGGAATCGCTTGAGGATTATGCCGATTTGCTGCGCGATGGCCTCGATGGCTTCTATGCGCCGGCATGGAAGGAAAACGCCGACAGCTTCGTGATGGCATGCAATTATCTGGAAGGCCGTTATGCAACCGACACGTCCTACTCCGAGAAGCTTCAAGATCTGATCGAAACCTACGATCTCACCCGTTACGATGACCCGATCTCCTATGAGCTCGTCGAACCCATCATGGTGGAAGCGGTCGATCCTGAAACCGGAAAGACCCTGCTTGACGAAGCGGGCGATCCCGTAATGGAGGAGCGTACGCTCACCGATCTTGTCGCCGAGGCGACCTCGCATCTGGGCGTGCCTTATGTTTGGGGTGGAACGACCCCTGCGGGCTTCGACTGCTCGGGGCTTATTCAGTATTCCTTTGAAAAAGCGTTAAACGTCAAGCTTCCACGGACGACGTATTATCAATGCACGCTTGGGGAAGACGTCGATTTTGCCGATCTCCAGATGGGCGATCTCCTCTTCTTTGAAACGGACGGCACGGTCGGTCATGTCGGCATGTATCTGGCGGACGGGTTTTATATTGAGGCGCCGCATTCGGGCGATGTCGTATGCGTGACGGCGCTTGAAGACAAGATGCCCGATTTCGCGAAGCGCGTTCTGCCGACCAAACCTGCCGGCACCGAGGCGGCCGGAGAACTTGGCAAGCTTACTCTTCCCGACGGCTTAGAGCTTGAACGAGAAAGCGAAAAGCTCATTCATGTGCAGTTGGCAGATGAGGTTGCGGAAAGCGAGCCCCTTCTTCCCTCGGATGCGCTTTTGTCTCCTGACGATAAGGTGCTTCTTCTCGCAAAATAAATCTTGAAATTGCAGGAGCCTGTGCGCTAAACTGTTCACTTGCGTCTTTGGGTGTATGGACACGCCCGAGCGCGTGGATGAGCGGCGTCAGGCGGTGCGAACCTCCTCGGCCGTCGTGGCTATCGTTCATCAAAACGAACAGATAATGTCAATGGAGGATAGGAAACAATGGGAGTAAAGCAATACAAGCCAACATCTCCTGGCCGACGCTTCCAGATGGTCTCTGATTTTGCAGAGATCACGCGCTCGACGCCGGAGAAGTCGTTGCTTGCGCCGAAGCCGAAAAAGGCCGGTCGCAACAACAATGGGCGCATCACAACGCGCCATCAAGGCGGCGGCAACAAACGTCGCTACCGCATCATCGATTTCAAACGCAACAAGGACGGCGTGCCCGCAAAGGTCGCGACGATCGAATACGATCCAAACCGCAGCGCCCGCATCGCGCTTCTCCATTACGTCGATGGCGAAAAGCGCTATATCATTCATCCGAAGGGCCTGCGCGTCGGCGATATCGTCGAGAGCGGCGCCGATGTCGACATCAAGCCGGGCAACGCGCTTCCGCTTGCGAACATTCCCGTCGGTACGCTTGTCCATGCCGTCGAGCTGCAGCCGGGCAAAGGCGCTGCTATGGCGCGCTCTGCCGGAACCTCGATTCAGCTCATGGGCAAAGAAGGCAACTATGCCATCCTTCGCATGCCCTCTTCCGAGATGCGCCGTGTGCTGCTTACCTGCCGAGCAACGGTGGGCGAGGTCGGCAACGCGGAGCACTCCAACATCAAAGTCGGCAAAGCCGGCCGCAACCGCTGGAAGGGCATCCGTCCCTCCGTCCGCGGTACAGCGATGAACCCCGTCGACCATCCCCACGGCGGCGGCGAAGGCAAGAACAAATCCGCTGGACGTCATCCGGTCACCCCATGGGGCATTCCCACCAAGGGCCATCGTACGCGCAATGCCAAGAAGGCGTCGAGCAGGTTGATTATCCGTCGTCGTAAGAAGTAGCGCTTTTGCGTGAAGGAGAATTAAGTGAGCAGAAGTCTAAAAAAAGGTCCCTATATTGAGCCGCGGCTTTTGGGACGCATTGAGGCAATGAATGCCGCAGGTGAAAAGAACGTCATTAAAACTTGGTCACGTTCGAGCACCATCTTCCCCGATATGGTGGGTCATACCATCGCGGTTCACGACGGTCGCAAGCATGTGCCGGTTTATGTCACTGAATCGATGGTCGGTCACAAGCTGGGCGAGTTCGCCCCCACCCGCACCTTCCGCGGGCATTCCGCCGACAAGGGCAAGCGATAGGAGGCGTAAGGTAACATGGAAGTGAAAGCCCAAACGCGTTTCGTGCGCGTATCGCCCCGTAAAGCCCGCATCGTTGTTGATCTCGTTCGCGGCAAAGACATCGAGGAAGCACGTCGGATCCTCGCATTCACGAACAAGGGCATCGCCGAGACGGTGGAAAAGACGTTGAACTCGGCTGTTGCAAATGCGGAGAACAACAACAATCTCCGCGCCGACTCGCTTTATGTGAAACGCGCTTTCGTTGACGAGGGCCCAACGCTGAAGCGTATTCGCCCCCGGGCGAAGGGTTCCGCCTCGCGCATTCGCAAGCGTACGAGCCATATCACCATCATTGTCGCGCCGCGAGAGGAGGCCTAGTTTCTATGGGTCAAAAAGTAAGCCCCACCGGCTTTCGCCTGGGAATCACCGAAGATTGGCGCAGCCGTTGGTACGCCGACAAAGACTATGCGGCGACATTGGAAAACGACTTGGCTATCAGGAAGTTTCTCGATAAGCAGCTGGTCCATGCGGCTGTCTCGAAGGTCGAGATAGAGCGCGCCGGCGATAAGATCAAGATCATCATCACCACTGCTCGTCCCGGCGTGGTGATCGGCAAGAAAGGCGCCGAGATCGATGCGCTGCGCAAGAAGCTTGAAACGGTGGCAAACGGCACCGTTTCCGTTGAGGTAATCGAGATTAAGCGCCCCGAGCTTGATGCCGAGCTCATTGCGCAATCAGTCGCTGAGCAGATTGAAGGCCGTGTCGCCTTCCGTCGTGCAATGCGCAAAGCCGTTCAGTCAGCGATGAAAAGCGGCGCCAAAGGCATCCGCATCCAGTGCTCAGGCCGTCTCGGTGGTGCCGAGATGAGCCGCCGCGAGTGGTACCGCGAAGGACGCGTTCCGCTGCATACGCTGCGTGCGAAGATCGATTATGGATTTACGACCGCCGCAACGACGATGGGCTCCATCGGCGTTCAGGTGTGGGTATACCACGGGGATATGCTGCCGGGCCAGAAGGCTCCCCAGCCGGCGCTCGAAGGCGCTTCGCGTCCCAGCCGTCCGCGTCGTAATGACCGCAACGAAAGAGGTGCTCGATAATGTTAGTTCCTAAGCGCGTGAAGCACCGCAAGGTGCAACGCGGTTCGATGAAGGGTAAGGCCAAGGGCGGCACGCGCCTGAATTATGGCTCCTACGGCATCCAAGCGCTTGAGGCGCACTGGATTACGAACCGCCAAATAGAGGCTGCTCGTGTTGCCATGACTCGTCGTATGCGCCGTGGCGGCAAGGTGTGGATCAAGATCTTCCCCGACAAGCCGATTACGAAGAAGCCCGCCGAAACCCGCATGGGTTCAGGCAAAGGCAATCCTGAAGGATGGGTTGCCGTCGTCAAGCCCGGTCGCATCATGTTCGAGATCGATGGCGTTGACGAGGAAACGGCAAAAGAGGCGCTGCGTTTGGCGATCAACAAGCTGCCCATCAAATGCAAGATCGTAACGCGTGAGACGGAAGGGCAGGCATAATGAAACCGGCTGAAATTCGAGAGCTGACCGGCGAGGATCTGCAGGCGAAGCTGAAGGAGGCGCGCGCTGAGTTGTTCAACCTGCGCTTCCAGATGGCGACAAGCCAGCTCGACAACACCGCCCGTGTCAAGCAAGTGAAAAAAGACATCGCGCGCATCCAAACCGAGATGCGTGCTCGCGAGTTGAGCGCGTAGGCGAGAAAGGATGAGCGATATGGATAAGACAAGAAACGCTCGTAAGGTCCGTCAGGGCGTCGTCGTCAGCGACGCGAATGACAAGACCATCGTGGTGCAGATCAAGGAGCGCAAG
>CANQTB010000046.1 GCA_947626665.1 uncultured Eggerthellaceae bacterium | reverse complement strand
AGCGTATGGTCGTCAGCAATCGTAATCTGCGGTCGGCGGATGTCGTAAACAGTGGTCAGCAACAGGCAAAATAATCACGAGGTCAAGAGCTGGTTTTTTAGCATGTCAGAAATGGAAATAACGACCCAATTACCAAATAGATCGTATATAAGTAAATAAACATAATTGAATTATTGTAAAAAACAAGTAGACTAACCCGAAGCAGTTTTGAAGCACGTTAGAAACTGAGCAGAGCAAGTATCGCCAAAGCATAACGTAGGTTTAGAGAGCACGCGGCTTGAAGCTAACTTTCACGCCGTGTGTTATGGCCAAAGCCGTCCTTTAGGGGGCAACTTTGCGTGCGGTAAGTAGACAAGAGAAAAAATTCCTCTGCGATTTGGTGAGCGCGAAAAAGCTTGAACACGCGTTGAATCAGACGATGAAGGCTGACCCGCATAACGGGTTTTTCGGCTATGCGATACGCTCCCTGTATTTCGATACGCTGCACAATCGCGACTACGTGGAGAAGATGTTCGGCACGCACTTGCGCCGGAAGGTTCGTATCCGTATCTACGATCCTGCTTCGGATTTTGCGCTGTTGGAACTCAAGCAGAAGCAGGGTAACGATCAGCAGAAACGCTCGCTCCCGATGAATCGTGCCGAAGCTGAAGCGCTCATTACCGGCGATTACGATGTTCTGTTGAATCGTACCGAGCCCTTCGCTCAAGAAATGCATGCTCTGATCAGTATCAATGGGTACAAGCCGAAGGCGATCGTGGAGTATCGCCGCAAGGCCTACATCGCCCAGGAAAACAAAATCCGGGTGACGCTCGATTACGACATACGGGCTACCGAAACCAACCTTTCGCTGTTCGAACCGAATCTGTGCATGTATCCGGTATTCGACCCGTTCAATGTGGTTCTGGAAGTTAAGTTCAACGGCTTTTTGCTGAGCCATATCCGAAACGTGCTGAATCAGGTGGAAAAAAGCGAGATAGCGGTCAGTAAGTATTGTTTGTCTCGCTCCGGCACCCTGGCCTTTCAGTTTTAGGGGAATCATGAAAGAGCAGATTTATCAACTTCTTGAGAACACCGCCGGCACGATTGCCATCAGCTTCGATATGCTCATTCTGCGCATTGTCCTTGCGGGGGTGATCGGTCTCGTGATCTTCATCTCCTATTGGATCACCCATGCCGGCACTATTTACTCGCAGAAATTCAACGTCAACCTCATCATCATGACCGTGCTCACTGCAACGGTGGTAACCATTATCGGAAGCAATATCGCGCTCTCGCTCGGCATGGTTGGTGCTCTTTCTATCGTGCGTTTCAGGACGGCTATTAAAGATGCGCGAGATACCGTGTACATCTTTTGGGCGATTATCGTCGGTATCGCCTGCGGTGCCGGAGGTTTTCTTTCGGCGGTTATTGGCAGCGTCGTCGTGTTTCTCGTCATGCTGCTGCTCGGGCGAATCAGGAATGACGTGCGGACGCTCATCGTAATCCGCGCGGCGCGTTCTCAAGAGCTCGCCATTGAGGGCTTGGTGTACGAGTACTTCCGCGGACGCGCTTCGCAGCGCGTGAAGAACACCACTGAAGAGGCCATCGAATTCATGTTTGAGATTCGCCGCACAACGCTCGACAAGCACCAGCTGCGCGCAGAAAATCCCATCACCGACGAGCTATATGCCATCGGTGGAGTGGACTACGTCAACATCGTTGCCCAAGCCGACGAAATCGGTAGCTAGAGGTTAGCGCCTTGAAATTTCGGGTCATCGGTATTTTGGCGGTAGTCGTGATGATCGCCCTCGTGCTCACAGGGGTTGCCTTTTCGGACACCACGGGGCGCATCACCCGCTATCACCAACATGAGCAGAGCCGTTCGCTTTCCGGTCTCAACGGGGCGGATAGAAAAGCCGCATCGTCGGCCGCCATCGATGCTGAGCATTTTACGAGCCACCTTCCGGTTGTATCGATTGCCACCGGCGGGCAAGACCTACCTGGACGCCCGATTTACGAAAACGGCGAACATGTTTTTGACGAACAAGGTACTGCGCAAGATGTGCTTGCAGCCGATGGAATGCCAACGATCGCGGTGGAATTCTCGCTCTATAACAATGGGGGATCGAACGACGACACGATCAACCGGAATGCAAATCGGCTTTCCGATAAACCCGAGTTCACGACTCATGCCGAGATGAGGATTCGCGGGCATTCTTCTTCCAGCTTCGAGAAGCCAAGTTATCGAGTGACGTTCACGCAGGAGGATCGGGTGACCACCAATCCCCAAGACGTGCTTTCCATGGGCGTTGAAGAGGATTGGGTGCTGCATGGTCCGTATCTGGATAAAAGCCTGATGCGGAACTATATTGCGCTGAATATTTTTGGAGAGCTTTTGCCCTTTACCCCCGACGTGCGTTTCGTAGAGCTGTTTATAGATGACACGTACCAGGGCCTTTACGTGTTCATGGAAACCATTAAGCACGACGTCAATCGCGTCAACATACAAACTGCCGATCCGAATTCCACCGAAACAAGTTTTCTGGTAACTCGCGATTGGTTCGACAACATGGATGCCAATCAGCTGCGCGACTTTATCGACCTCACCTACAGGACGACAAGCACAGGCACCGAAATTGCGTATCCGAACGAGCTTACGCTTACGGGGGCGCAGCGTGAATGGATTGAGGATTATCTAAACGAGGTGGAGAAGGTTCTGTATTCATATGACTACGACACCCCTGACTTCGGCTATTGGAAGCATCTGGACACCGATTCCTTCGTTGATTACGTGCTCGTCAATGAAATTTCCCTGAATGAGGACGCAGGGAAGTTCTCCACCTGGCTGTATCAAGACCTCGGTGGCAAGCTCAAGGCAGGGCCACCTTGGGATTTCAATAACGCTTTCGATAATGGCTTCGAGCAAAGCGTTCTCAACACGAACTTCGTTATGCTCGGCAAACCGCTCTTCTCGATGCTCTTTCGCGATGAACAATTCACGGAAAAGATCATTCGCCGTTATCGCGAGCTTCGGGAAGGGTTACTCGCCGATGATCGAATCCTCGATTACGTTGATAGCGTGGTTGAGTACCTCGGTCCGGCAGTTGAGCGCAATTACGCGGTGTGGGGTTATACGCTTGATCCCGAGATCGTTCCTGCACTTGATTCGGACCAACGGCTGACGCCCGTTTATCGTAACCCTGCAAGTTTTGAAGAGGCCATAGGAGATCTCAAGGGCGCGCTTACCACCCGCATGAAGTGGCTTGACGAGCATATCGAAACGCTTCGCCAGTACTCCCATGAATCAGCCGTAAAAGAGTACAACCACTAAAGCGAAGCGCCGTATGAAGAAGTTCATCATCATATGCTGTTGCATCATTGGCCTGGTCGCTGCGGGGATGGTTGCCTACCTCAATTACGGCGTGAGGATCTTTCCCGTCCAACAGGAATCGGGTCCTTTGGCAACTCCATTCATACAGCGTGGAAAAGAAATTTACCGGTTGGATGGTGAAGGGAAGGAATTGCCTTTCGAAATCAAAGGCGTCGATCTCGGCTCCGGGCAACCGGGCAATTTCGCTACCGACTACGCCATTACGAAAGACACCTATCTTCGCTGGTTTCAGCAGATACAGGATATGGGGGCGAACACGATCCGCGTCTATATCGTGCTGGGTACCGACTTTTACGAAGCGTTTTATGAATACAACAAAAACAATCCGACTCCGCTGTATCTCATCCATGGCGTCTGGGTAAACGACTACACGAACTATTCTCACATGTCGGGCTTTGACTCTGAGTACTTGCCCGTCTTCAAAGAGGACGTACGCATTATGCTCGACGTCATCCATGGTATGAGGCCGGTAGAACTCGGACGGCTTGCGGGCACCGGCTCATACACCAGAGACATTTCACGGTGGGTGATCGGGTTTATTCTCGGGGTGGAATGGGAGCCGCCAACGGTTGCCTACACCAATCTCGCCGATGACGATAAGACGAGCTATCGGGGCGAATACCTTTCGACAGACGAGGGGACGGATCCGTTTGTGAATATGCTCGCCGAGGTCGGCGATGAGGCGTTTCGATACGAAACCGACCGTTATCACATGCAACACCTCGTCGCGTTTTCCAATTGGCCTCAGACCGATCCCAACGAATTTCCCGATCTGATCGCTACCTACTTCAGTAAATATACCGCGGTAGACGTTGAGCAAATTCATGCCTCTGATGAAGTGAAATCAGGCATGTTCGCGTCGTACCATATCTATCCCTACCATCCTGACTTTCTCCGCTACATTCCCGAATACGCGACCCAGCTTGACGCGTCGGGCAATGTGAACACCTATTATTCATATCTGAAGCTTATCAACGAGCATCACGCCTTGCCCGTTGTGATGGCTGAGTTTGGCGTGCCGAGTGCGCGAGGCCGCGCTTCGACCGAAGTCAATACCTACCGCAGTCAAGGGGGCCTTTCCGAAACCGAGCAGGCGTATGCCATCGCTCAATGTTATAGGGACATCAAAGATGCTGGGTGTGCCGGATGCATCATCTTCTCGTGGCAAGACGAATGGTTCAAACGCTCTTGGAATACGTGGAAGAACGTCGATCTTCTGAAAACGCCATACTGGAGCGATTACCAAACGACTGAGCAGAACTATGGCCTTCTTGCCTTTGATCCCGGAGAAACGCGGTCGGTTGCCTATGTCGATGGCGATGATGAAGAGTGGACCGATGCCGATATTGTGGGAACGGAAGACGGTAAGACGCTCTCGATGAAATATGACGAGAAGTTCGTCTATCTCATGGTCCGCGAAAACGAGATTGGGCGCACGAAACCCCTGTTTCTTCCTATCGACACAATCCAGTCGCTCGGTTCGAAGGAAGCTTATGGCATCAACATAAGGCGCAATGCTATGGGCGATCTTCTCGCCGCGATTGACGACGAGGCCACTCGAGCAGAACTTGAAGCGGTGTTGCGGGGCGAGGCTCGTGTCACGCTTCAAGAACTCATTGACAGCATCGATACCATCGTTCAGGCGCAGGAACGAAAACGTGCTCTGACCGGGGAAGAGTTGGAAGAACCCGCATATCGAATCGCCAGTGCAGTTCTCAGTCAAACGCATTGGACCGACGAGCTCAAAGACGATATCGGTACAGCGCTCACATTCGATCGAGCCGCCGATTTTTTGCTGGTGATTGACGGCGAGGACAATAGCAGGCTTTTCGTGCAGGAACGGTATGAGGCTATTCGAGCCACGAGCTTGTCGCTTCTGTCTGGGGAAGATCCCTACATCAAGGAGCCTGCAGAAGATGGCAAGCTCTTCAAGCCCGTTTATATGTTGTTGAACGGTTTGGGAATTCGCATTGCCGACGGCGACGATACGGCATACCTTGTCGATCTTGATCTGAACAATCTCGATCGCGCGAACCAAAAGCATATGGATGTGTATGAGACCGGCAAGTTGATCTACGGCAACGCGAACCCCGCTTCAAGTAATTTCAATTCGCTCGCCGACTTCATGTTTGGCGATGGATTCGTCGAGATCAAACTTCCTTGGCAGCTTTTGAACTTCTCGAATCCCTCCGAAATGCAAATCCATGACGACTACTACGAGCATTACGGTGTTGAGAACCTAGCGGTTGATCGAATGTGGATTGGCGTTGGTGACGGTGAGAACACTATTCCGATGTTCGAATTCGCTCTTTCTGGTTGGGGCGAAAATGTTACATCGCACGAGCGCATCAAACTTAGCTATTACATAATGCAGGACATTTGGACGGGGAATCGTTTGGTAGAGGAGGTGCTTGCGGAATCGCCTTTGGGGAAGGTAGATAAGGGGAGACCAGAGAGCGAGCCCTATATCGACACTTCAGTCGTGCAATCTTTGATCGAACGACTCGGGAAGCTTGCAGAAGAAGCTAATCAGAACGTCGCTCAAGATGCAATAACTGGTGAATCAGCTGCAGCTACGACCAGCGAAATCAGCCAAGGTGGCCAATGAGAATAGAATTCCTCATATTCTTTTATATGGCCATCAGTATTCTCATGGGCCTATTCGACTTCTGCTTTCTCTTTTATGAACGCCATCGTGACAAGAGCTTCGCAAAGAAATCGCGAAAGATGGCTGAGGTGCTTGGTCACGAGATAGAGACTAACGCCGATTTTCCGACAGAAGGACATAAGCAGTCTATCCGCAAGAAAATGAAGCGTCTCTCGGGGCTTGAATCATTCGATCTCACCATGGAACGGTTTGAAGAGAACGATCCTGACAAGAGCCAGCGCTATTTGGTTGGCATCGTCAGTGTATTTGAATATCTCTCACGATACTTTTCGACTAAAAGCGATTTGCACAAGGCGTATTTCGCGTACATCGTACGGCGATGGTATCGTGCTTATCCTGCCTCGAAAAACATGATCATCGTGCTTTTGCGCTTCGTGAATGAGGGATCGCTCTATGTTCGCCAAAACGCCCTTGAGGCACTCGCCAAAGTGGGAACGCCTCAAGCGTTGGTAGAGGCGATGGTTTCGCTTGAGAAGTTCTCCGATTTTCATCATCCAAAGCTCATTACGGAAGTGACGATGGCGTTTCGGGGGAGCGATGAGGAGCTAGCGACTGAGCTCGATCGCAGGTTTACGGAATTCAGGCCTGACATGCAGGCGGCTATCGTCAATTTCATGCGCATGAAAAACCAAGGCGACCCAGCGCTTTTCTTGAAGCTACTGCAAGACGAGCGCGAAAACTCTGAGGTTCGTCTCGCGTGCATCCGCTATTTCATGCGCCACAAAGATTCGCGAGTTGCAACGATTCTGCAGACCATGGCTTTATCGGAAGATGCGGGACTATGGGAGTTTTCGGCGGTGTCAGCGACCGTTTTGGGAAGCTATATCGACGACGAAACCATTGCGGTGCTGATCAAATGTCTTTCGAGCCCGATATGGTATGTCCGCCTGAATGCTTCGAAAAGTCTCTATGATGCGGGGTTGAAACTTGATGGACCGTATCTGAAGCCTGTCATGGATGGCTCTGACCGCTACGCGAAAGAGATGCTGCGCTATCGGTGGGAGCTTGAAGCAGAAACCCAGGTTCGCAAAGCGGCAGCCCCTTCGGATGGCGCTGTTGAAGATGCGTCCGAAAACTCCGATAAGTCTCATCATATGGTTGCGCTGCCTTCGATCTTGAGCCGCGTGACTCAGAATCGATCAGCCGCTTCGCCCGTTCTCACGAAGCCGTGATTGCCATGATGACGACTACGCTCACTGGAGCAGCCATATTCCAGACGCTTCTCTATTTCGTCGGCGTTTTCTTCATTCTGTATCTGATCGGCTATTCGACGTTTCTATTCTTGTCGGTGACGGTGGGGTCGTCGTATCTCTATCGCCGCAAGCGCGAGATGCACTATAAAAATCAAATTCTCGTCGACACTTATATACCTATCAGCATCATCGTTCCGGCTTATAACGAAGACGTAACCGTGGTCAGCACGGTGGAATCGTTGCTAAAGCTGGATTATTCGTTGTACGAGATCGTTGTGGTGGATGATGGATCGATCGACAACACGGCGCAGAAGCTGATCGAGGCGTTCGACCTTCATGAGATCCATCAGCCTATCCGCCGCCAACTTCCCTGCAATCGCGAGAAGCGCGTGTTCATCTCTCGCCAATATAAGGCTCCGATCACGCTTGTCATGAAAGTAAATGGGGGAAAGTCCGATGCGCTCAACATGGGCATCAATGCTTCGCATTATCCGTACTTCATCTGCATCGATGCCGATTCCGTTCTCCAATATGATTCGTTGACGCAGGTCGCAGCTCCGTTAGTGGAAGACGACAACGTCGCGGCCGTTGGTGGACTCGTTCGCATCTCGAACGGCGTCAAGCTCAAAGATGGACGACTGACTCATTATTCGCTACCCAAAAACACTATTCCCGCGATGCAGGTGCTTGAATACGATCGATCGTTTTTGTCGGCGCGCATTCTATTTGACTACTTCAACGGCAATCTCATCATTTCGGGCGCTTTCGGCTTGTTTCGCAAGGATCTTGTGATAGCGGCCGGCGGTTATGATCGGGATACCGTGGGAGAGGACATGGAGTTGGTCGTGAAGCTTCATGTGTTTTGCCGCACGAACAACAAGCCCTATTCCATCCGCTATGCCCCCGATGCTGTGTGTTGGAGTCAAGCGCCGAGCACCTTGGGTGACCTTATCAAGCAGAGACGTCGCTGGCATCGCGGCTTATTCGAGGCGATGACCAAGCACTGGAAGATCTTCGCCAACTTACACTACGGTCTTGTGAGTTTCATTTCGTACACGTATTTTCTGATTTACGAGCTGTTTTCCCCGTTTATTGAGTTGTTCGGCATTCTGGTGACGATCCTTGCCGTCATGTTCAATTTCATCAACGTTCCGTTCATGATCATGTTCTTCGGTATCTATGCGGTCTACGGCGCAATTATGTCGCTCACGGCGTTCTTTTCCCGCATTCAGACGAGAGACCTCACCCTTTCTTTGAGTGATGTCATACGGGCGATGTTGCTTTCGCTGTTTGAGGTGACGGTGCTGCGTTTCATCATGGTGACAACGCGCATGGTTGCTCTGGTCGGCTACAAGAAGAAAGAACGGCTCTGGGATAAGATCACGCGCACGAAGATCAACGCGGAATAGGGTGGGCTGCGAATGAATGGTACATCGATAAGCTTTCGAAGCTTGCTTCGAGGAAACCGACCGGTTCACGATCGAAAATCGGTGACGAGGTAAATCCGCTGCTGACGAATTCTCCGTAGGTGCCCGCAAGCCGACGACATCGCCATGCTCGCCTTCTCCTGCTGCCCTGATAGTGTTTAATTAGCAGGTCATAAGCCCACAGTCATGCTTTGATAGGAGCCACGATGAAATATATGTACGAAGCTACCATTAAGCCCGTTAGCTCTTTTTTGGAAGCAAGATTCCCGGATTTCGATATCGTTACCTAGGGCGACGATATGCAAGACGTCGCGTTCATGGCTCAAGACCTTTTGGAAAACCGCATTGTCATGGCACTTTCTAAAGGCGAAGAACTTCCGGTGCCGACGTTTGGTCATTTTTGCACGCCTGATGGGTATCGTATAGGCATTGTGGTGGAATGCGACAAAGATACCTCCCAAGAAGTCACGATGAGTGTAGCCGAAGCGGCAGATGTACTCGATGTAAGCGAATCCCGCATCCGCGCTATGATTCGCGATGGGATACTGTCTTCCCGTAAAGTTGGACGAGTTCATATGGTCGATGCCGAGAGTGTCATGCGCAGGTTCAATGAACCCGTCGGTGCCGGGCGTCCGAAGCATAAGCTCGAAACGGTATAAGGCTCGCTGACCGATATGGGTCGGCCAGCGAGCAGCTTTATGAATCTCTATTTTAGGAGCGGTTTTTTGCCGGTTGCAGGAACGATGTCAGGTTTCGCCGGCAGTTTCTCGTAGATCACGATGCCGCGGATCGCGAAGAACAGGCACACGACGCCGGTGATGTAGTACCACGGGTTGACTTCCCAGCTGAAAAACTCAGGCGCGATCGCCATCCACATGTTGCACCACGGATTAAACGACACGAGCACGACGCACACGAAGATGTAGTTGAGGATTCGGCAATTTCCGAGACGATAACCGCGCTGTTCCAGCACCAAGCCGGGAACGATCGTGACGAGCACCTGGGTAAAGATCCAGAACTTCCACATGGTGGGATCATGCAGCTCGGTGCGGAGCAGGTTCAGCGCCACGAAAAACGCGAGTGTCATCAGAATGATGTTCGTGAGACGCTTTTTGAATGACCAGTCGGGCTTCCAGTTCAGCTCGCGCTCGTAGGTCATGGCGCGCTGGAGGCAGTAAATCTCCATCCCGACCCAAATCGCTTCGCCGAGCGACAGCAGTCCGAACATGTAGAAAAAGTCGTTCGTCACAAAGGCGTACAGAAACACCCAGATACCCATGAAGTCGGCGGCGCAGTAAAAGCAGTGCAGCCAGAGCGGATAAGGCTGGATGTGCTCGGTTTCGGTAAGGATGATGGGCACGATGTAAACGAGCAGCCCGAAGATCACCGCGAGAATGACGGCAACAAGCGTGAAGACGAAATCGGGCGAAGAGGGGGAGAGGTGTTCGATAAAGTTGATGGGAAGGCAGTTTCCCGGCGGATATCCCGCCACGAGCGACAAAATGAAATAGCCCATAATGACCTCCGATTATTTTGGTTGCGACATGAGCGGTGACGTCGCGTTATGCAAACCGGCATCTGAGCGTTACTATACAAATGATTAGTAACTTCGAGCAATGAGCAGTGCAAGAAGGCATGCTCGTTATTAATCAAAGTCCGGCTCGGTGATGAAAAAGGATGCTTTCGCCATGTATAGAACCTCGAATGATCTCCGCTTCGTCAAAAACAAGGAAGCTATGCAGCGTGCTTTTATCGACCTTACGCTCGAATATGGGCTGGACGGGGTGACGGTAACCCAGCTTGCCAAGCGGGCTCGTGTGAATCGAATGACCTTCTATTCCCATTACGACGACATGAGCGACATCGTCAGCGAGTTTACCGACGATATGGTTGCGGAGATTCTCGATACCGTTGAGAAAAATGAGGCTGTCGACGTTGAGGAGTTTCTCGGCATTGCCACCGAGCTGATGCGCAGGGAATATGACTTCTTCAGCCTGATCGCCAAGGATGATCGGTATGCGTTTTGCCGCAATGAGTTCAGGTCTGCGTTCAGGCTCTTGCTGGAACGCGAGCTTGAAAAAGCGGGGACCGTGCGAGGTGAACGTCTCGGCACTCTGGCTGACATGCTTGCCTCGAGCATCACCTACGCGTATCTTGATTGGCTCGCCGGGAAATATGAGGACGTTCCCTTGTCGACCATCATCGAGGTATTCAAAGATTTACTCGCGAGCGCCGTGGCTGCACCTTAAATTTATACCCTTACTCTTCATATGCCCACATATTCCCACATAAGCCCAGCAAATATCTTCAGTGAACAATCGCCAGAAGCACATTTTTCGTGACATGTCACGAAAAATCATGACATGGCAAGATTAATCATGACATGTCAAGATAAACGTCTCGAATAGGTAGTTCTTCTAAAATGTCGGTCTATATTTGAAAACCCGTAATTTCTGAAGAATTAGGATCTTTTTCAAAACTCCCAAAGGACATGCTTTTCATGGGTGTAAGCCGAATGGCTACGCTCCCGTTTGAACGCGCAAGATTCTTACTGGGCAACAGGTTCGCTTGCCTTGTGCGGCATCAAACAACCGATGATGAGCAAAACGAACCCAATGCCTCCTGCAATCGAGAGCTCCCATGCGCCGTCCGGCCATGGTCCCTGACCGACGAACATGATGCCTCGCAAGCCATCGCCAAGGAATCGTACGGGTTCCGCTTTCTCGATTCGCGATCAACGGCATCCTTGGTATTCTCGCCTATCGCGTATCGTGCGAGCCGCCGATTCCGATCAGCGAAGTCATCGACGGCATCTATCCAGAGCTTCCCCAAATTACTCCATCAAATTGCCCCAAAAGTCTCTATTAAATAAGCCCAAAACACTATAAAAGCCGAGATGAGAAGCTACAATATAACAACTACAACTTTGAGGAGGTTTAATGCCTGATTATAACTGTTGCGAAAGGGCATTTGCCTGCTCGCCTACGTTATAAAGTGGCGCCGTTATAAGCCATTGGGTTTCGTGTCGTTTTCGATGTCTTCAGCCGTAATCGCTCTCTCATCAATGATCTTGAGTAACGTCGAAGCTCAATCGCATCCACGTGAATAGTCGAGGTACCGTTCCTCTTATATGCTCTGATCCGTAAAAATAGGGGCTTTGGGCTCTTTTTTAGGGAGCTTTTTTGAACTCGCAGCGATGCATGAGATCCGGATAACCGCCCATGTCGCTTTTCATGCGATTCGTTGCAAGGTTGGCATTTTAACGAGGTTTTAACTACCATTACACGCATAAAAAAAGTACACTTAATCGTTGAGCGATTTGGGAGGCGTTATCGACGCTCTCAACTGGGTAACGATGAGTAAAAGAAGCGCATTTTATATGGAGCAAAAAGGTGTACGTTTTAAAGCACTACCGCCCGAACTTGCGGGGGGGGGGTCGCTCTTTATACGGAGATCCGATGAGAAGCACCCCGAACACGCCCCAAGTTATGCAAAACGCTTGCGGTGAGCAGGTTTTCCTATGAAAACGTCGGAGTTCATAGGAAAGCGCTTCGGA
>CANQTB010000045.1 GCA_947626665.1 uncultured Eggerthellaceae bacterium | reverse complement strand
GCTTGCTTGAGCGAAACATATGGGCAGCTTTTTCGGGTGGCACCCCCATCGCAATCGCCCATGCGCGCATAACCTCGACAAGCTGTTTTGCGATGTCAATCTCCTTGCCGTTGCGCAGGCAATAATAGAGAAGCTCGTAGAACCCGCCCATTTGCTTGATGATGGTATGCAGCGTTTCCTCACGGTGTTTCCCCTGTGGAAGCTCTGCGACAATGTGGCTTAGCCCCCAATCGGCGTCGAAAGCCAAAATATCCTCGGTGAACTCACGGCTCTGCAGGATATCGAGCAAAAACTGTTGGTATCCCCCCGCAAGAAGGCTTTGGAAGAAAAGGCACCCTATTTCAAAGATCCGCTGATTTTGTTCCGCCGCTTGACTGCTGGCAGTTCTATTTGGTGGGCGCCATCTGCGTCCTCTGCGCCGTCCGTGCCGTTTGGCTTACCTACAAGCTGCCCAAAGCAGCCGACCTTGTGCGTATCATCAACGAGAAGAAAGCTGTCCGCGCAAGCAAGGCTATTGTGTAGAGCAGAATACATTTCTTGTAATTTTCACGAATCCGAAAAAAGTAAGAGAGGCCGCATCGATTCAATCTATCCGGCCTCTCTCGTTCTTTGAAGGTTAGCTGGTGATGACGGTGATGGCGCGGGGGATGAGCGAAACATCAAAATCACAGGCGACGATCGGCTCGCCGTCAAGCTGGGACGAAGGAGGTTTCTCGAAGTGCACCTTCAGTGAACGCGCGCGACGCATTTCGATGCGGCGCGCATTCGTATGGTGACCGTTTTTCGCACTGAGAAACACCGCTGTTGCGGTAAGGGAGTTCAGCGGCGGATGGGCAATGCAGATGTCGAACAGGCCATCGTCGATCCGTGCGTCGGGGCACACGCGAAACCTGCCACCGTAGGTGGGGCCGATCTGCACCGCAAAGAGATACGCTTCGTCGGCAACGGAGCGCACGGTGCCGGAAGGATCTTCGAAATCCGCCTTGTAAGACGTCGGCTTCAGATGAAAGAACAGCTGGTCAAAGCCACACATCAAATAAGCGGCCTTTCCCGATTTGCCATTCTTCTTCCGTTTTTCCATCACGCCGAGCGCAATTGCGGCATCCAGCCCGAAGGAAAGCGTTTCAGCGAAATACTTCCCGTTGCAAACGCCTATGTCGGCCTGCTTTTCACGGCCCGCAAGAAGCTGGTCTACCGCTTCGGTGACATTCAGGGAGATGCCCAGCGTTGCCGCGTAATCGTTTCCCGTTCCCATGGGAATGAGGCCCAACGCAGGACGTAAAGGCTCTTCGTGCATCATCAGGCCATTCACAACTTCGTTGATAACCCCATCGCCCCCGACGGCAACAGCAAGGCTTACGTCGGCTGGAAGGTTCGCGATGATCTCGGTTGCATGAGCGGCATCTTCGGTGAAAGTGAGCGAGAGCTGCGCCTCGCCGAGCTTGGAACGAAGAAGCTCGAACGCTTTGCGAGCCGCTTCCTGCCCTCTTCCGTTCTGCGCGCGGGGATTGGCGATAAGGGCGATATGTGAATTCTCCTGCATGCGGCTAGCTTAGCACGAAGTTTCGCGTATTTACGGCGTTGTCACTTAGTAGTAGCGAATGTAGGCCGCGCAGGCGCCCTCGCTTGATACCATGCACGGGCCAATCGGATGCTCGGGGGTGCAGACCTCGCGGAAAAGCGCGCATTCGTTCGGCGCAATCTTGCCCCGCAAAACATCGCCGCACCTGCAGCCTTTTGGCTCGCGCGTCTGCTCAACAGGCGGCTCGAAGCGCCGCAAGGCATCATAGGCGGCGTAACGATCGCGAATGCGAAGTCCCGAACCGGAAATCTCGCCCAAGCCGCGCCACATAGCATCACAGGGCTCGAATACATCATCGATCGCGGCGAGCGCCACTTGATTGCCCTCCGGTTCCACCCCGCGCTTGTAGGCGATCTCGATTTCCGCGCGCCCCTCGTGGAGCTGACGAAGCAACATCGCGATCCCTTGGAGGATGTCCACCGGTTCGAAGCCCGTGATCACACCAGGAATTCCAAAGCGCTCGGCGATGAATTCGTAAGGCTTCATCCCGATGATGGTGCTTACATGACCTGGCAGAATAAGCGCATCGATGCTCAACTCCGGATCGGAGAGGATCGCCTCGAGCGCCCGCGGCATTGTTTTATGCGAGCAGGCGACACTGAAGTTTTCCAGATGTTCGAGCGCGGCTCGTTGGATGGTTTTCGCAACCGTGGGGACCGTCGTCTCAAAACCGACGCCAACGAAAACAACCTCTCGTTCAGGGTTTTCCCGCGCGATGGCAAGCGCATCGAGCGGCGAATACACCACTCGAACATCAGCGCCTGCCGCTTTTTCCGCATTCAAGCTGGAAGTGGATCCCGGAACGCGCATCATATCGCCAAAGGTGGTGATCGTTACCCGGGGAATGCGTGCGAGCGCAATCATCCGATCGATATCATGATTCGAGGTGACGCAGACGGGGCACCCTGGGCCCGAAGAAAGGCGAACGCCTTCGGGCATGAGCGATTTGATGCCGTTGCGCGCTATCGAAACGGTGTGGGTGCCGCATACCTCCATAAGGGTGACGGTTCTTCCTTGGGGCGCCCACGCCTTAATTGCCCGCACGATTTTTCGCGCAAGTTCGGGATCGTGAAATTGCTGCAGCGTCGCATGATAATCAAAGGCTGCTGATTCCTTCGCAGCCGTCTTTTCGTTTGCGTTCATAAACTCCACCTAAAGAGCGGCGGCGGGAATGTCGCTTGCGCAAATACCGCAGGAATCATTGGCAACGGGCGCATTATCGCCTGCAAGCTCGGGAAACTGTCGGATGATATCGAGCGTTTCCTCGGCAAAGGCCTCATCAACGACCTCTATCGCAAAACCTGCATGAACAAGCACATAATCACCCTCGGTCGCCTGCGGGGTAAGATCGAGCGACACTTCGCGAGTAACGCCAAGAATGTCAACGGTCGCCAAACCACCCTCTTCGCGCTGTGTAATCCTTGCCGGAATTGCTAAACACATAGGCTAGTTCTCCTCTTCTATCGTTCGCGCCCATGCTACCACAGCCTGTCCGAACGATGCACATCCATCGTTAGGCGGAAGCTCCCTGTTCAGCACAACGGTAAAGCCCGCCGTTTCAAGGCGCCTTAACGCCGCTTGAAGGATATGTCGATTCATAAATACTCCGCCGGAAAGCACCATCGTGCTCATATCGTAAAGGGCGCGCACAAGCTCAGCGCAGGAAACAATCGCTTCGACAAAAGCCTGATGGAAGCGATGCGAGATAATACCGAAAGGTACGTCGGCCTCAAAATCATCGAGCAGCGCCTGAAACGTTGGCCTTGCATCGAAGAGCACAACCGATGTATCGTGTGCCGTCGATTGCGGCGTTGCCGTGTTTTTCACGATCTCGATGGCATAACGCTCGTCGAATTCCGCCTCATCGAAAAGCTCCTGCGCAGGAGAGATCGCCGCCTCAAGAAGAACCGCCCCCTCGCTTTCATACGTCGGTTGCGTGCAGATGCCAAGCAGCGCGCTTGCGGCATCGAAAAGCCGCCCCACCGAAGAGGTGTGCGGAGTGTTAAGGCCGTTTGCAATGAGCGCCTCGCACACTTGGGCCTCATCGCCAAGTGGCAAAAGCGCTTTTTGTGCTGCTGGATGTTCAAGCAGATCAAACGCCCAAAGTACGCCATAGGCCATACGCAGCGGATGCTTGATGGCGGAAGCGCCGCCCGGCATCGGCACATAGGCAAAGTTCGCAAAACGTTCGTAATCGGAAAGGTTGGAAAGCAATACCTCGCCGCCCCAGATGCATCCATCAGCACCATAGCCCGTGCCGTCGAAAGCTAAGCCGCAGACCGCATCGCGAATCCCATGCTCCGCCATCGCGGAAGCGATATGCGCATGATGATGTTGCACCTGAATAAGGGGCATACCGCGCATGCTGTGCTGCTCCTGAGCCCATTTGGTGGTGAGGTATTCTGGATGAAAGTCGCATGCAATTGTGTGCGGGTCGAAGGCGAAAAGCTCCTTAAAGCGCAAACGCGCATCCTGCCATGCGTCGAAAGCATCGGCATTTTCCATATCGCCGATATGCTGAGAAACGAAAGCCTGGTTGCCGCGCAGGAAGGTAAAGGTGTTTTTCTGCTCGGGCCCCGTAGCGAAAATAGTCGGTTTATCAGATGGGGACTCGCCTGTTGCATCCCTTCCTTTAAGAATCAAGGGTTGGGGTGCATAGCCGCGGGCTCGACGGATCATTTGAACGGCACATCCCGCGCTTCCCGCTTCGATCACCCGCAAAACCGAATCGTCGAAACGGGTGGCGATAACCCGATTGTTTCCCATAAAGCCATCGGCGATACCGCGAAGTTTTTCGATCGCTTCGGCATCGTCGGTCAGAATAGGCTCGTCGTGAATGTTTCCCGAGGTCATCACAAGCATCGGCGGGAAACGCTTTTCCGCTGCAGAGCCGCCTTCTGCGCCGCTACGAACGCATGCTTTGGCGAAATCCTCGATCAACAAATGCTGCACGGGAGTTGCCGGAAGCATGATGCCGAGTTCGGAAAGCCCGTCGGCAACACCGCAGGGCGTCTGCTCGTCGCTGCGTTTCCTCAAAAGCACGATCGGCCGCGCCTCCAGCCGAAGCTGCTTTTCTTCCACATCGTTTACCATGCACAGGCTGCGGATCTCGTCGGGGGTGCGCATCATAACGGCGAACGCTTCACCGCCACGCCGTTTCAGCCTGCGCAATCGTGCTACCGCCTCGGCGTTTTGCGCGTCACAAACCAGATGAAAGCCACCAAGCCCTTTCACGGCAAGAATCTCTCCCTGAACAAGCGCTTCGGCTGCTTCGGCGAAAAGCGCATCGGAGGCTTCACGTGTGTCGCCCCATGAAAGCGCAAGCCCCGCTGCCTCGGCCGCTTCGACGATTCGCTTATCGAGCCCTTCGTCATGAGCGGCGTGCGAATTCTTGCACCCTTCGCCCGCGTTTTTCCCATCCGCCACGTACTCTCCCACAGTGCCTGCACTCGCGTGGCGAGCGTAGTAGATCACCGGCCCGCAACCAAAGCAGGCATTCGGCTGTGCGTGGAAACGACGATCCTCAGGATTGCGGTATTCCGCATCGCAAGGCGCATCCATGGGAAACTCCCGCATTGAGGTGTTTTTGCGGTCATACGGCAGCGCATCGATGATCGTAAAACGAGGCCCGCAGTTCGTGCAGTTGATGAAGGGGTAGCGGAAACGGCGATCGTTTTCGTCGAAAAGCTCGTGCAAGCAATCGTCGCAGGTTGCCAAATCGGGCGATACGAGCGTCGGCATCTCCTTCGTCTCATCGTCCGAAAAACGGATTTCGAAATTATCAAACCCCTCGACGGGAACCTCCGAAAGATCGATCTCGGAAACGTGCGAAGCGGCAGGCGCCTCTTCCGAAAGCGCCATGATGAATGCGCCGACGTGGGCGGAATCGCCCTCCGCGTGGATGTGAACGCCGTCGATGGCATTCAGCACCCAACCACTGATGAGGTGTTTCTTCGCTAAACGATAGACAAAGGGGCGGAAACCCACCCCTTGCACGATGCCTTTTACCCAGATGTCGTAGCTATCAGTCATAAAGCCCCTTGCAAAGCGCACTCATCAAAAGGCGCAGGCAAGCTGCCGTGTTGTCGGGAAGATGCACATGCACGGCTCGGCGCCCACGTTCGGAAAGAATCGCGAAATCGCCCGCAGCTTGGGCCTTCGCCAACGCGCCGAGGCTTTCGGCTTCAGCGGGCAAAGCGATGTCATTTTCCTCGCTTGCAGAGACAAGCAAAATGACACCGGTGTTCGGGCCGCCCTTTTGCAGTTGCCCCGTAGAGTGCAGATAGCGTGGCCCGATTTCAAGGCTTGCCGAAACGCCGCGCGCAACGCCAACCTCGTGCCGCATAGCCTCCAAAGCTTCCTTGCGCCCTTCTCCGGTGAAGGGAATGAAAGCGTTCAGAGCAAAATAATCGCCTACACCAATACTGTTGATCAAGCTCCGAAGCACCGATTCGAGCGTGTTCGGCGCGCCTTCCTCTGCGCGAGCAGCCTTCAGCGCCTCGGAAACGCTCACCTCCACCGTCCCGCCAAGATCGTTGCAGCCAAACGGCACGGTGAAGTCCGGCACTGGCTGACCCTCTCCCAAAATCTTCAAGACCGCGGCTTTCGCCGAAGCGACATCGGGCTGATCGAAGGGGCAGACTTTCATGAGGTAGCCGGCCATCGCCACGGCATATTCCCACATGAGGAACTGTTCCGCCACATCTTCAATCTCGCGCATCTTATAGGAGCGCCGCGGAATATCGTTGCTGATGCAGGCGACGCTTGACGCGTAATTATGGCGAGCGTCTTTCATCGCGCCGGCGATCTCGCCCGACGAAGCGGTCTGATCCCTTTTTCCCTTGCCAAAGCAAGATTCGTAAACCACAACCGAACGATCACCATGGTCTTCGGAAAGCAGAAGCGGGTCTACCTCCAGCGCGGGCAGAATGCCAACGCCGTTTTTCCCGAGGCTTTCCGCCACAAGCTGCTCAACCCACAAACCAAGCACACGTGCGCGCTTCGGACCGAAAAACGAGAGGATGCAGCGGTTATCCAAGAAGCTCTGATAGAGAAACGCCGCTAAATCGATCGCCGGATTGTCCGGAGAGTCTTGGCTCATGCGCTCTTGCGCCTTGATGGTGCGCTCCACCAGTTTATGAATGTCGATGCCTGCCAAAGCTGCCGGCACAAGGCCAAAGACCGAAAGCGCCGAGAATCGTCCACCGACCGTCGGCTCTCCGTTGAAGATCGCTAGCCAGCCCTCCTCGCGCGCCTGCTTCTCCACCTGCGAACCAGGATCGGTGATGGCAACAAGATGCCGCACGAGATCTTCTTCCTTCATGCGCTTGCGGAAAAGCTCGCGAACGGCCTGAAGCAGAAGGCGCGGTTCGATGGTGCTGCCGCTTTTCGAGGCAACGATGATAAGCGTTTTAATCGGATCGAGCTCGGAAAGGATTTGGCGAACCCTCACCGGAGAAACCGAATCGAGCGTTCGAAAGGTGACGCGGTTTCCACAGTTGACGTGGTATTTCGTGAGCGTCATCGGTGCCTGTGTGGAACCGCCCTGCCCAATGAGGACAACGCTTTCGATGCCACGGGAAAGCACCGGATCGATAGACCCGCCAACGGCCGCATCGGCGAATTCTTGGATCTTGTCGAGCGAGCACAGCTCGCTGTCGGTCAGCGCGGCAACATCGGCCCATCCCATGAATTTCTCCGCACAGGCCTGCGCCTCGGCGGAAAAGTCGTAAAGCGTCGCATCCTTTTTGCTGACGCGGCTTGCCACGTGGTTCGATACGAGTTGCTCAATGATCTCCTGGACTGCCATCACACACCTTCTTTGCGTCGATATTGCCAGTACGACAAAGCACACCTAAGGCAAGGCACACAAATGAAAGAGCTTTAGCTCGTTTTATTTGGCGCCTTTGCCGGTTATAAACCAAGGGCTTTCTTCAGGGCGGAAACACGGCGCCGCGAAACGGGGATTTTCTCTTCAACGCCACTAAGCGTTAGGAGAAGCGTTCCTCCTGCGACCGATTCCACCTCTTCGATGAGCGAAAGATTCACGAGATAGCTCCGATGTACCCGAAAGAACCCATGCCCATCAAGGCGTTTTTCGAGCTGCGCCAAGCTGACCGTCGAGAAATAGCGGTCGGCATCCGTCTGCAAAAACGCATAATCGTCACGCGCCATAACGAAGCGAATCTTGTCGATTCCGATAAGAATCTTCTTGCCACCCTTTTCCACCGGAATGCGCTCTGATTTCTGTGCTTGCATGTGCAAGGCAACTTGCTCGCGCACCCTGCTGATCGCTTGCGCAAGACGATCTTGCTCAACCGGCTTCACCAGATAATCGATGGCGTTCACCTTAAATGCATCAAGTGCAAATTCGCTGTACGCCGTGATGAATACTACCGCTGGCGGATACTTTAAATGTTGCAGAGCGTCGGCAAGCTGGAGACCCGACGCCTCTGGCATATTCACATCGAGAAACATCACATCACACGGATATTCCTTCAGCTTCTCGATTGCTTCGCGCACACTCGCGGCTTCGGCTACCACGTCAACTTGACCCTGCTCATCAAGCAGAAAACGAAGTTCGGAACGCGCGGGAGCCTCGTCGTCTACGATGATAGCTTTCAGCACTGTAAACCTCCATCAGTTCTACCTTATAAGTGCATTATAATGCACTTATGCAAAAAGAAGACAACACCCCGCAATTTGACCATCTTGAACTTTTAAGTCCGGGATGGATCAACAAGTATATCCTTACCTACCAAGCGCCGGACGGCACAATGTTTGGTTATGAGAGCGTTTCGCGCAAAGGACCGCAGGAATATGAGCGGCTTTTACGGGGTTATTCGCAAGGAACGCCGCCTATTCCCGATGCGGTTGCAATCGTGCCCCTTGTGCAAGGAGGAGAGGTTCTTCTCATTCGAGAATTTCGTTATCCCGTGAATTCATACTGCGTCGCCTTCCCCGCAGGGCTGATCGATCCGGGCGAAAATTTCGAAGAGTCGGTTCGTCGTGAACTTTTAGAGGAAACAGGCTACCGCGTCAGCGATTCGAGGCGTCCGCTTTATAAAGGCCAACCCGGGCCTATCGTTGCAATGCCTCAATCAGGGTTTACCTCCGTCGGATTTACCGAGGAAAACGTACAGATCGTGTTTGCCTTCGCGGAAAAAGCCGGGGAGCCTTCCCCCGAGGCGATAGAGCACATCGAGCCTTTCACCATTAAGCTGAATGAAATCGATGAATTCTTGGCAACAAACACAACGCCTATTGGCACTCGTGCGCAGCTTCTTTTAGAGATCCTTTCGGCTTATGAGAAACTTGGCGTGCTGACCTGCTCGTGACGACCCGCGAGAAAATATGAGTTGTTTGGCCTGCCGTTCTCAGCCGTTTTGTTACGCAGTTCGTAAGCAGTTCGCCTTACCGGTAGCGCTTTTTAACTGCCGTTAGTTTTTCTCTAAAAGGCGGAGGGCGGCAGCATAACCGCCCGTTCCGTTATTCAAGCATTTTGAAACGCGAGCGATCGTGGTGGCAGAAGCACCCGTCGTACTCTCGATCGTTGAATAGGGCGTTTTCGACGAAAGCAAACGCGCTACCGTAAGCCGCTGAGAGGTTTCTCGTATCTCGCGCACGGTGAACAGATCCTCGAGTAGCGCGAAGATCGTGTCCTTATCATCAAGGGAAGCAAGAACGGTGAGTAAGTCGTCCACCTCGTCGGTGCGAAGAGCCTCCATCGCGCTTACGCTCCTTGATCTTCGGTCGCAGCCTGCTTGTTCGCAGAATCGCTTTCGTCAGTATGGTGCGCTTGCTTGTTTTTCCTCAGTCGCAAAAGCCCATATTCGATAGAATCGACGAGGGCGTTCCACGAAGCCTCGATCACATTCTCCGAAACGCCGACTGTGCCCCAGCTCCCCTCACTGTCTGCCGTCGTGATTACCACGCGCGTTATAGCATCGGTGCCTTGGCTCTCGTCAGGAAGCCGCACTTTGTAGTCAGTAAGCTCCATCTCCGCGACCTGCGGATATGAATTCGAAATTGCCATACGGAGCGCAGTGTCGAGCGCCCCGACCGGACCGGCGCCTTCGCCAGTTGCCACAAAGCGCTTATCGCCCACGTGGATCTTGATCGTCGCCTCCGACATGGCGTCTTTTGCAAAGGCGCCCGTGTCTTCATGGTCGTCGACGATAACGCGGAAGCTCTCCAGCGTGAACGAGGGGCGATAGGTTCCCAGATGGCGGTAGAGCAAAAGCGCAAGCGAGCCGTCTGCAACTTCATACGAATAGCCTGCCGCCTCGCGCGCCTTGATGTCGTCGAGGATCTTCTGCACATCGACGCCCGCAGCTTTCAGATCGATGCCGAACGAGTTCGCCTTCGCTAAAAGCGAGGCTTTGCCAGCAAGCTCGCTTACGACCATCCGCGACGAATTGCCAACATTCGCCGGATTCGTATGCTCATAGGCTTCGGGGAAACGTGCGATGGCGCTTGCATGCAAGCCGCCTTTATGGGCAAACGCAGAAGAGCCTGAATAAGGGTGGTGCGTGGAAACGGACATGTTGCACAGGTCGGCAACATATTGGGAAAGGCTCGTCAGGCCACGGAGTCGCTCGCTTCCCACACAGTATTTGTTCATCTTCAGCTCGAGGTCGGCAATCACGGTGAGCAAATCGGTGTTGCCCACACGCTCGCCAATGCCGTTGATTGTGCCTTGCACGCGAGTAGCCCCCGCGCGAACGGCGGCAAGAGAATTCGCCACGGCACAGCCAGTGTCGTTATGGCAATGGATGCCAATCGCAACATCGCCGATCTGGCTGACAACCTTGCCGACGATCTCCTCTACCTCAAACGGCAGCGCCCCGCCGTTCGTCTCGCAAAGATCGATCGCATCAACGCCGGCATCCACGGCAGCTTTTAGACAAGCCATCGCATATTTTGGATTCGCTTTATAGCCATCAAAGAAATGCTCAGCATCGAAAACGACCTCACGGTCGGCGGCTTTCAAAAATTCCACCGATTCACGTATCATGCGGAGGTTCTCCTTAAGCGTTGTCCGAAGCGCCCGCGTTACCTGCTCATCCCACGTTTTCCCTACGATGGTAACCACCGGAGCGCCGGAACCAACAAGGTCGGCAAGCCCGCCGTCCTCATTCGCCGGAATGCCCTTTTTGCACGTGGAGCCAAACGCCGCGATGCGCGCATGTTGCAAATTGAGCTTTTGGACGTCCTCAAAAAACGCGATGTCCTTCGGATTCGAGGCAGGAAAACCACCTTCTATAACATCGATACCAAACTGGTCGAGGCGCTTTACGATGCGGAGTTTATCTTCAAGGGAAAGCGTTACTCCCTCACATTGCTCGCCGTCGCGAAGCGTCGTGTCGTATGTGTAGACCTTTTCTTCCAATGGGCAAACTTTCTCGTCGTAGTTTTTATTTGGATTCGGCGGAGTTCGGCAGGGTGTGGCGTGGTTCGGCAGGGTGTGGCTAGGCATGACAGAACCCGCAGGACTCGCTGGAGTCGCAGGAGCGTCAGCCGTCAGCCGTCCGCCGTCCGCCCGAAATCGCCTTAGATCTCGGTCAGCCAGTCGAGGTACTCTTCCACCTTGCCATGGACAACGTCGAAATAGCGATCCTGCAGGGCACGTGTCACACGACCGGGCTTTCCGATCACACGACCGTCAACCGAGCCGATTGGCGTAAGCTCTGCGGCAGAACCAGTGAGAAACACCTCTTCGGCGATGTAAAGATCGCTGCGTGTGAGGCTTTCCTCAATCGCGGAGATGTCAAGCTCTTCGGCAAGATCGTCGGCAAGGCAGAGTACCGTGTCACGCGTGATGCCCTCGAGCAAGCCGTCGGAAAGCGGCGGTGTGGAGAGAATGCCATTGCGAACAATGAAAAGGTTCTCGCCGGTGCCCTCGCAGACAAGCCCCGCCTCGTTCAGCATGATGGCCTCGGTGTAGCCATGCGATTTGGCCTCGAGCTTCGCCATAAGTGAATTCATATAGGAAGCGGTTGCCTTCATAGCCGGCGGAATGGAATTGTTCGTACGCTGGCGCCACGAGGAAACGCCCACCGCGACGCCGTTTTCAAGCGCATCGTCTCCCAGATAGGAATCCCACGGCCAAACCGCGATGATCACATCGATCGGCGCGCCTTCCGGATCAACGCCCATAACGCCATAGCCACGATATACGAGCGGGCGGATGTAGCATTTCTTCAGCTTGTTCGCATGAATGATATCGACCGTTGCTTGGCAGAGCTCATCCACCGTATAGGGAAGGTCGATCATGCTGATCTTGCAGCTACGCGCAAGACGCTCCATATGATCTTGCAAACGGAACACGAAGCTCTTGCCCGTATCCGGATCCTCGTAGCAGCGGATTCCCTCGAAAACGCCTGAGCCATAATGCAGGGTGTGGGAAAGCACATGGGTCGTCGCCTGTTCCCAAGGGATGATCTCGCCGTTTTTCCAAATATAATCGACAGCGGTAACCTCAGCCATTAGATGTCCTTCTTTCGTACGCTCGTTATATGCTTGTTGCATGCGCCCACGTCGTTGCGGGTTCTTGGGAATTGTACTCCTTCATAGTAAAGTGCGCACTTAAAGGTACACAGATTGGTCAAAATCGCGTATCATGCTCGGTGCACATCATTCATGCGCGGAAGAACATATCTTCCGATCATCCCAATGCGGAGGGGTGGCAGAGTGGTTGAATGCGGCGGTCTCGAAAACCGTTTTACCCGTTATCCGGGTAACGAGGGTTCGAATCCCTCCTCCTCCGCCAGTAGTTTTCGCAGGTCAGAGCACCAACAACAAAGAATGATACCTCGTGTGGCACCTTATTTGGCACCTCGGAACTCGTTCTTTTTTTGGTAAAGCTACGAGCACCTTGAGGGGTGGAGGGATTCGAACCCTGCGAAGGCGCAACAGCGCAGTGCGCTGTTGCGTGAGGAGCACCGAAGGTGCGACGTAC
>CANQTB010000044.1 GCA_947626665.1 uncultured Eggerthellaceae bacterium | reverse complement strand
AAGAGCGGGCCTTCGGGGACGAAGCCGTAGGGGCCGTCGGCGTTCAGTTTATGCGACCAATCACCGCTTGCGATGTAGACCACGCGACGATCGAGGTCGTCAATGGCTCGGGCAATCGCCTGGCCGAACTCGTAGTGCTCATTGGCGCCGAGTCCCGAAAGCCCCACGAGCACGAATTTGAGGTCGGGAAGTTGGTCGCGCAGGAAATACAGCGGCACGAAACTCGCATGGTCGAGTTCTTCAATGCCATCGTCGGAAACGGCAAGGGGAATCACGTAATCGTGGCGAGCAACCTCGGCGATCGCGCGAGCGAGCTTTACGTCTCCCGCCACTTCGATGACTTCCTGCGGTGCGCGGAAGCGTCTCATGTCGCCGTGGTAAAGTGGTGCCTCTGAAAGGAAAAAGGCATTGCGATAGAGCGGCGCATGGGGAGAGGAGAGCACGATCGTCTCCGGTGCGAGGGCGCGAATGCGGCGAGCAACCTCCTCATAGGCGTCGATCGTTGCTTGAATGCCTCGCTCCTGACCGCCTCCGACTGCCGAAACGATAAGCGGTGGATGGGGAACGGCAAATGCCGCGACGCACGCCATGGCTCCTCCTTCTACGTTCGTGAATTTTATATAGGTAGTGTAACGGCTGTGTTTGCTAACATAGTGCGAAAGTTAAAGTAGGCATGCAAACGTTTATATGGAAAGGACAACCATGAATCTTATCTGCCTCGATTTGGAAGGCGTGCTCGCGCCCGAGCTTTGGGTGGCAATCGCCGAGGCAACGAATCTGCCCGAGCTCAAGCGCACCACCCGCGATGAGCCTGATTACCATAAGCTCATGACGTGGCGTCTTGGCGTTTTAAGGGAAAACGGACTTACCCTCCCGAAGATCCAAGGGGTGCTCGCCGAGGTGGCCCCGCTTCCCGGAGCCAAAGACTTCCTTGATGATCTGCGAAAAGATCTTCAAGTCATCATCTTGAGCGATACCTTCGTGCAATTCGCCATGCCGATGATGAAGCAACTCGGTTATCCGGCTTTGTTCTGCAATGAGCTTATCGTGGATGAAGACGGCGTGATCGTCGATTTCCATATGCGCTGCGATCATACGAAACTCACAACCGTTCGCGCCCTGCAAAGCTGTGGCTTTGATACGGTGGTGGTAGGCGATTCTCATAACGATCTCGAGATGATCGCTGCGAGCAAGGCGGGGTTTCTTTTCCGTTCAACTGATGAGATTAAAAACGCTCATCCCGATGTCGCAGCGTTCGAGGATTATGAACATTTGAAGATGGCCTTGAAAGAGGCATGTATTCAGTAAATCTTAAGAATGAAATAGCTATAATAGGTATTTGCCGTGCTCCTCACATAATGATTGGACTGTTCCGTGCCAACCGATCGCGACAATTCGTCATATCGCGATCGCTCGTCAAGCCGAGCGAATCCCTCACTTCGTCGTGAGGTTATCGACGGTCGCGGCAGTATCGATTCCCGTACGTTCGACGAGACGCGTGAGATACGCCCCCTCGCGAGCGACAAGCGAGATCGTTCTGGCGTGAAGCTGGATGCGGTTCCCGAAAACACCCGATGGCATTCACAGGCAGGGCAGGGGTTCACCGATTATCGGGGCACGCACCCCGTCGTTCGGCAAACGTCGGGTGCTGGTCGCCAACGCTCCCGCTATGCCGCGATGCCTTCGGTGCCGCAACGCCGTCCATGGGGGCTTATCATCGGTGCTCTTGTTGTTATTCTGGCGGTTGCCTTGATCATCGGCTTCTTCATTACGCAATCGGGCAATGCGCAGGAAAACGCCGGAGAGAGCGGCTCCCTGCTGACCTTCACGGATTCCGCTTCCGACAATGCCCAAGAAGGATCTGGGGAGGCTGGAGCTGTCGCTGCTGGTCCGATAACTCTCACCGTCACCTTCGCTGGCGATTGCACGCTTGGCACCGACGAGGCTTTCGATTACAGCACGAGCCTCAACGCCATGTATGAGAACCAAGGCGATCCGGCCTATTTCCTCGCGAACGTCGCGGGAATTTTCGGCGCCGATGATCTTACCGTGGTCAATATGGAGGGGACGCTTACGACCTCCACCGCACGCGCCGACAAAACCTTCGCCTTCAAAGGCCCCGCTGATTTCGCGAGCATCCTGACGTCGGGCGATGTGGAGGCGGCCTCGCTTGCGAACAACCATTCCTCCGATTACGGCGAGCAGAGCCTTACCGACACGATCAGCGCGCTCGACGCGGCGGGCATCGTCAATTTCGGCTACGACCGCATCGCCTACATGGATGTGAAGGGCGTGAAGGTTGCCCTCATCGGAACCTACGAGCTCGCCGAGGGCGAGGGCATCAGAGATTCGATGGTGAACAATATCCAAACCGCGCGCAGCGAAGGCGCCCAGCTCGTTTTGGTGTATGTGCATTGGGGGATCGAGCGCGAATACGTTCCGAATGAAACGCAGATGTATTTGGCCCATGAGGCGATTGACGCGGGCGCCGATCTGGTCATCGGATCGCATCCCCACGTCATTCAGGGCTACGAGGTGTATAACGGGCGCTATATCGTTTATAGCCTCGGTAATTTCTGCTTCGGCGGAAACTCAAACCCGTCCGACAAGGATTGCCTCATCTTCCAGCAAACGTTTACGATAAACGGAAATGAGGTCGAGAAAAACGACGACGTTGACTTCATCGCCTGTTCGATTTCATCGACGTCGTCGTACAACAATTACCAACCGACGCCTGCCGAAGGTGATGAGCAGGCGCGCATTCTCGCGAAATTCCAAGAGAGCAGCGATGCCATCGCCTCGATGGCGCAAAACTTCGGCTAATCAAAGCACACGTGGCAAGGCAGAGCTCCACATGGTGAGGCGTGCGCTATCACGCAGGGTTTTGCAATGCCCTGCACACATTAGAACGGCATGTTCACGCCTTTGACGGTGATGCCGACGATCGGCACATAGTTGAGGCGCACGACCTCGGAGAGGTTATCGGCGGGAACCGCGAGATACACGGCATACCCGTCGACCTCGTGTTTCTTCGCCTTGTGCTCGTCCATCGCCTCGGCCTCCTCGGCGGTGAGGAAGCGCGCCTCGACCGAGCTGATGGGAACATCCTCGGTGGCGGCGTCATAGTAATCCACCAAGATGGCATGTTCGTCGTGGTCTTTCATGTAGGCTTCGAGCTCTTCAGTCAATACGAGTTCCATCGTTTTCTCCTTTGCTCGAACGATTGGCTATCCTTCAAGCACTATAGGCTTTACGGGAAAAAGCTTCAGGGAAAAGCGCTCACTGTTACCGTTTCGGGCATTTTCCGCCACTAACGTGATCAATGTGAAGTTTTCGGGAAAGTCCGAGCCTTTCGGTGAGGAATTGCCGCGTGGCGAACGTTTGCGGCGGAAAACGAGTAAACTTGAAAAGTTCGATGCGAGTCGGGCTTCTTGTAGAATGGCAAAACGGGATTGGGACGATCGGCTCAGATTGCGCTAACGCGAGGGATCGCGAGGGCCGACGACGCGGAAAAAGCGGAAAGAGCGAAAAGAGCCCGAGATACGGAGGGAAGAAATGAGAACTGTTTCCTTAGGCAGAACCGGCATCACGACGCCGCAAAACGCATTCGGCGCCCTACCGATCCAGCGGGTGGATTTCGCGACATCCGACAAGCTCCTGCGCCGCGCCTTCGAGGGCGGCATGACGTTCTTCGATACGGCGCGCGCCTACAGCGATAGCGAGGAGAAGCTCGCCTCGGCATTTCGCGGGATGCGCGACGAGGTGACGATCGCCACGAAGACGATGGCGAAGAAGCCGCAGGATTTCTGGGATCAGCTGGAGACCTCGCTGCGCATGCTTCAGACCGATCATATCGATCTCTACCAGTTCCACTGCATCAACGAGGTGTGGCGCCCCGACGACGGCTCGGGCATGTACGAATGCATGCTCGAAGCGCGCCAGCAGGGAAAGATCCTCCATTTCGGGGTGACTGCGCACAAGATACAGGTCGCCTTCGATGCGGTGGAATCTGGTTTGTATGAGACGATGCAGTTCCCCTTGAGCTATCTTTCGGGGGAGCGCGAGGAGGAACTCGTGCGCGCGTGCGAAGCGCACAACATGGGCTTCATCGCTATGAAGGGCGTGGCCGGCGGGCTCATCACGAACGCGCGCGCCGCCATGGCCTATATGGCGCAGTTCCCCGGCGTCGTTCCCATTTGGGGAGTTCAGCGCGAAGAGGAGCTGGAGGAATGGCTCTCGTTCATGGACGAGGTGCCCACACTCGACACCGAGACGGCTGCCTTCATCGCGAAGGAGCGCGAGGAGCTGCAAGGTGAGTTTTGCCGCGGTTGCGGCTACTGCCTGCCTTGCCCGCAGGGGATTCAAATCAACCAGTGCGCGCGCATGGCGCTCATGGCCCGTCGTGCACCGAGGGAGCTTTGGTGGGGCGAGGGGATCAAGGCCGAGATGGACAAGATCCCAACGTGCATCGAGTGCGGCGTCTGCGCGTCGCGCTGCCCCTATTCGTTGGACGTGCCGAACTTGCTGAAACGAAATTACGCCGATTACCAGCGCATTCTCGCCGCGAACGGCAACGTGGCGGAAGTGGAAATGAGACCGTAGCGCGGCTTGAGGGCAAACGGCGCTCGCGTGAACGCTAAAGCCCAAACCGAGGGCAGAGAAATTGAGAAGCAGCGGGATGGATCAGGGGAGAGAAGAAGGCGTTTTCATATGAGTGCAGTTGTCGATGCGGTGGGCCGTGCGGTCACCGCGCAGGTGCCGAAGTCGCCCACGCGGGCGCGCGGCTTGCTTGAAGCGGCGTATACGTGGGTGAACTTCTCGGGGAAGGTGAAGCGGGCGCAGACGATGGAGGCCGCGATCGATCATTTCAACGGCTCGATCGCCTCCACCATCGTGCATGGCATTCGCCATCCCGAAGAGGCGGTGCTCGTCAACATCTTCCTTCCATGCGAGCTCGTCTATGCGCTCGGCCTGACGCCGATGTTTCCCGAGGGCATCGCGGTATACGTTGCCTGCACCTCGTGCAGCGCGGTGTTCGCTGAACTCGCTGAGCAGCGCGGCGTCCCCGATTCGTTCTGCTCGTATCACAAGACGATGATCGGGATGGTGGAGAGCGGCGTTTTGCCGAAGCCCCTTCTCGTGGCGAACACGACGCTTGCCTGCGATGCGAATCAGGTGTCGTTTCGTCGGGTGGCCGATTTCACGGGGGCGCCGCATCTCGTGATCGACGTGCCGCACGATCCCGACGAAGACGCGGTTGCCTACGTCGCCGACCAGCTGCATGGGCTTGCCCATACGTTGGAAGAGCTCTCCCATCGCCGCCTCGACGAGAGCCGCTTGCGTGAGGTGATGGCGATCTCGCGCCGCACGCGCGCCTATCTGCGCACCTACCTCAACGGGCGCGGCAACGTGACGCTTCCGACCACGTGCACCGGTGAGCTCTGCAATTTCATCGCCACGCATTGTTTGCTCGGGCATCCGGCGAGTGAGCGCTATGCGCGCACGCTCGTGGAGATAGAGACGGCGCAGCTGGAGAAGCAGATGCGGCAGAGGCAGGCCGAACGGCAGGCGGCGGGGAGGAAGTCCGAGGCGAGTAAGGCGGAAGCGAGTCGCGCTGAAGCGGGCGAACGCGTGCCGCGCATCTTCTGGATACACACCTTGCCGAACTGGCAGCATGCGATGACGGAGGTCTTCGACTGCGCCCAAGCGTGCGAGCTCGTGGGAACCGACGTGTGCTTGGGAAGCCTCTATGGTGCGGCCGCCGATTCGCGCCTCGGCGCTTCGTTCGGGCAGACGTCGGAAGATTTTTCTGCCGCGCGCCTCTCTGCGGAACACATCGACGATCCGGCCGACGTCGCGGGCTTCATGGAGCGGATGTTTTTGGAAGATGCCGATGCCGACCCCTATGACCTCATGGCGCGTCGCATCGTCTACAACCTTGCCAACGGCAATGGAAGGCGGCGCATCTACGCCTCGCGTGAGGCGGCGCTCCATGCGAAGGCCGATGGCGTCGTGGTGTTTTGCCACTGGGGCTGCAAGCAGACGCTTGGCCTATCAGCGCTGGCGAAAGAGGTCTTCGAAGAAGCTGGCCTTCCCACGCTCGTGCTCGACGGCGATGGCTGCGATGGCAGGAGCGTCTCCGACGGCCAGATGGTGACGCGCGTGAACGCGTTTCTCGAGCAGCTACGGGGGCGGATCTCATGAACGAGATCAATCAAGAGATAACAAGCGCAATGAATCGAGAAGTTGCGGGCGATAGGGCCTTTGGGCAAGATAGTGCGATGGGCAAGAACGTGCTCGGCTATGTGTGCAAATACACACCGATCGAGCTCTTCGAGTCCTTCGGCTTCGAGCCGGAGCTGATCGATACGGAATCGCGCGATTTCACCTGCGCGGAAACGCGGACGCATGCGAACCTTTGCAGCCATGCGAAATCGCTCATTGAGGCGGCGCCGAACTATGAGAATCTCGCCCTCGTGGATTGCTGCGATTCGCTCCGACGCAGCTTCGATGTGCTAGATGCAGCTGAGGAGCATGAATACCTTGCGCTTCTCGATCTGCCGCACGAGCGGGAGGGTTGCGCGAAAGAGCGTTTCGCCTCCACGCTGGGAAAGCTGTGCGATCAGTTGGAGGATTTCACGGGCCGTGCGTTTGATGCTGCAGCCTTTTGCGCTTCCTGCGCGTCGGCGAATGAGCGTGCGGCAAAGCTCGATGCGCTGAACGCTCTTGCCGTCTCGGCGATCGGCGAGCCGTTCTATGCCGTCGTTGGCGCACGGGTCTCGCCGCCGCTGCTTTCAATTATCCGCGAGGCGCTCGGCTATCCTGTCGTCAACCTCACCTGCAGCGGCAATCGCGTGCTGGAAGAGCTTCCGCCGTCTGCGGAAACGCTCAACCGCGAGGAGCTTTTCGCATGGTATGCGAACGCGCTTCTCGCGCAAACGCCGTGCATGCGCATGGCCGATGTGACGGCGCGACGTGCCCTCACCGAGCATCCCCAGCTCGTCGGCATCATCTACAACACGGTGAAGTTCTGCGACTTCTACGGCTTCGACCACTGGGAGCTTTCGCAGCAGACAGCGGTTCCGATTCTCAAAATCGAATCGGACTACACGCCGACGCCCCAAGGCCAGCTCTCAACGCGGCTCGAGGCGTTTCGGGAAAGCATTGAAGGAGACATCGTGGCGAAACACACTCAAACAAGCGGCCAAACAGAAGAACGTGGCGGATGCGTCAGCAGCGAACGCTTCTACGCCGGCATCGATTCGGGTTCGACGACCACCAACATGGTCGTTCTCGACAACCAAGGCAACGTGGTGGCTTCGACGATCGTACGGACGGGAGCAAAGGCCCAGAACGGTGCGCAGGCAGCGCTGGATGACGTGTGCACCCAGCTCGGGGTGACGCCCGACGATTTCGCGGCGATCGTCGCCACGGGCTATGGCCGCGAGAACATCCCCTTCGCTACCTCAACCATTACCGAGATCACCTGCCATGCGAAAGGCGCTCACGAGCAACAGCCGCAGGTGCGCACCATCATCGATATCGGCGGGCAAGATAGCAAGGTGATCTGCCTTGACGAGGAAGGCCACGTTACCAACTTCGCGATGAACGACAAGTGCGCGGCGGGCACAGGGCGCTTCCTTGAGGCGATGGCGCGCACGCTTGAGCTGAACCTTGAGGAAATGGCGGTGCGCGGCCTTGAATCGAAGCAGGATCTGACGATTTCGAGTATGTGCACCGTGTTTGCCGAATCGGAGGTCATTTCGCTTGTTGCCGACAACCACCAAGAAGCCGATATTATCCATGGGCTGAACAAATCGATCGCCTCTCGTACCTCGGCGATGGTCACGCGCGTAAAAGGAGAGGCACCTTTCATGATGACCGGCGGCGTCGCCCGCAACCGTGGCGTCGTCGCGGCCCTTGAGGAACGCCTCGGCGACACGCTCTACGTCACCGACGAGCCCGATCTCTGCGGCGCTTACGGAGCCGCCCTCTTCGCGCTGGATGGCGCATCATAGGTTTCGCGGTGCTTACGAATACATAACGCCTCGTTATTGAGGGGAAACGCGGCGGAGCGTGCGCCTAAACTTCCAAGGTGGAAAGGCGCATGAGATGGAACAAGAGCAATCATATGTTACGATCGAAGGCGAGTCCTCATCGAGCGAGGGCAATTCCTCGCTTGCATGGCAGAAATCGCTGACGTGGCTTCAACAGACGCAGGAATCCTTTAACATCCAAGGCGAATGGAAGCAGCTTCCTGTGCTTTTGGTGCATGGGCTCAATGCGCGTGACTACACGATGACGGAAACGCCGAATTGGGGCCGCATTCCCGCACGTTTGCGCGAAATGGGAACGAGCGTGTGGTTCTCCAACCATGACTCGTGGAATGGCAACGACCATAACGCTGCGCAGATCGCTGAAGCGGTTCATCGGGTGATCGAACGCACGGGCGCTCCCGCGCTCCACATGATTGCCCACTCCAAAGGTGGCGTCGATGCGCGACGTGCGCTTTACCTGCCGGGTGTTGCCGATAAGGTCTTCTCTCTCACCACGCTTGCAACGCCCCATCTTGGCACGCGCTTTTCCACGACGCTCGCGCACATACCGCTCGTCGTGCATTTCGTTGTCGCGCCGATCATCAACGCCATTGCGCGAACGCAAGGCGACCCTCATCCCGATAGCTGGCAGGTCCTTCACGATACAACGCTTAAGAACGGGCGGTTTGTTGAGGAAGAATACCCTGATCTGCCAGGGATCGAATACCGCTCCTATGCCTTTGTCGCGGAGCGCCCGCATTTCCATCTGACGAACCCTGCGACGATGGTGATGAATATGTTCGACGGCGAAACTGACGGCGTGGTGCCGCTGCGTTCCACGAAGCAACCGCATCGGACGATCGTGCGTGTGGTCGGCGAGCAGAAGGTCACTCACGACGAGCCGACCGACTTCCATAAGCGCGACATCAAGTTCGTGCTTCCGAACGGCACCGTCTACGATGGGGCGCCTGACTTTATCGCCTCGATCGTGGAATCGCTCGACGCTGATTGGCGCGCCAGCCAAAAACCCTTCTTGGGGGAGGCGAGGGCCTCTTAGCGATGAGGTCGCTCGCCGTCAGCGTGCTGCCGTCACTATGCGAAAACACCGACAGCCATCCGTGCCGCGTGGCAAGCCTACGATGCGTTTGCGCTTTCTGCCTCCATCGAGGCGGTGTAATTCGCATACAGCTCGGGAAATGCCCGCTTCATCGAAACCGGTTTGAAGGTATCTTTTTCCACCATGCAGGCGGTCACGTCGGCCACGAGAAGCGGATGGTCGGTTTCGGGATCCATCCCCTTGCGGAAGACGCGCTGATGATAGGTGACTTTCGTGGGGCTTAGGCGCGAGACGCCCGTGGTGACAAAGCCCTTCTCGCCCCAATGGAGAGGCTCATAGTAGGTCATCTCGACGCTGCGCACGGGGCAGAGATACCCCGCCGCCTCGATCTCCTTATAGGGCATGACGACGGTATTCACGAAATCGAGCCTTCCGTCCTCGAGGTAAAGCAGATAGTTTGCGTGGTATACCACGCCCATCTGGTCGGTTTCTGCGTAGCGAACTTCAATTGGCGTTTGCGTTTCAAACATGGCAATACTTCCTTTGAGAAAGGATTTTTGCTCTGTAGTATAGCCCTCGCGGAGAGAATGGGAGAGAAAAAGCGCGGTTACCTGCGGAAAGGCAATACTGAGGTACGTGAGGCGCGCAGGCTCGCGTGTATGCGAGTGCACGGGCGCGCGGGTGGTCGAGTATGCGAGTACGCGGGTGTGCTGTTGCACGGTTGCGCGGGGGCGCGGAGGGAATGCGCAGCGCGTGAAGGTTCTCGGAAGGAGCGAGCCTATTGCACGAGGCAGCGAGCGGAGATATCCGACGCCGTTCTATTGCATGAGAAGGCGTGCGGAGGTCTTCGCGATCGTCTCGCCCAGCGCCGCAGCCTCCATACCGCGAAGCTCGGCGATTGTGCGCAGCGCCTGCATCAGCGCGGCCTGCCAATCCGTCGCAGACCAGCTCGCATCACCTTCGGCGGGCTCGTCGGTTTCCAGCAGGAGGCGCTTCAATGGGATCGAGCGCGCATATTCGCGTCCGCGGCGGGAACGGAGCATGAGCGGCCCGACTGAGAAGAAGCACCCTGCCTTCACGGCGCGCGAGAGCTCTCCGGATGAGCAGGAGAACCAATGGAAGATCGCCTGATGGCGCTTGAGTGTGCCCAGCGCATCGAGGCAGTCCAAAACGGCACTGGCTGAGCGGATCGCGTGGATGGAGAGCAGCTTGGGGCCTGCCGCGGAGGGTGCATCCGCCGCTTGGAGGATACGTCGGAAGACCGCCGTTTGAACGCTTTCGGGGGCAGGGGAGCGCGCTGAGAAATCGAGCCCGACTTCTCCGATGCAACGTGCATCAGGGGCCAGCTCCTCAAAAAGCGCTAGCTGGCTTGAGAGGCCAGACACCTCATCGGCCTTTACCCACCACGGATGGAACCCGAGGCCGACTCTCACGTTGGGGCAATCGGCGAAGCGTTCGACGGCTTGAAGATAGCGCGTTGGCTCGACAGTCGTGGAAAACGCGGAGATTCCAAGCTTCGCAGCTTCACGCGCGACAGCGGGTCCTTCCGGAGAAAAGTCCAGATGGCAGTGCATGTCGTAGAGTTCATACGGAGCCTTGTCCACAAACGCCTCCTGATTCTTTGAACGTACGTTTCGTTGCGAGAAATCGTTGAAACCAGCGTGTATGTCGCCGAGCTCATGATAACCATCTGTTACCATAAGCGGTATGGAAACCTTTTTGACTGCAATACACGCGTTTATCTTCGGCATCGTTGAGGGCATCACCGAGTGGCTTCCTATATCCTCAACGGGCCATCTGATGCTTCTCAATCAGCTCTATCCTCTTGAGGTTTCACCGGAATTCTACGACACGTTTCTCGTCGTCATCCAACTCGGCGCGATCCTCGCCGTCATCCTGCTCTATTTTCATAAACTCAATCCGTTCGCGCCAAGCAAGACCCGTGGCGAAAAGCGTGAGACGTGGGGCATTTGGGCGAAGGTCGTGGTTGGGTCGATCCCTGCTGCCATCGTCGGGTTCGCCCTCGATAGCTGGATGGAAGAGCACGTAATGAACGACAGCCGCGTGGCGTTTTGGGTCGTTGCGGGCGCGCTTATTATCTATGGCGTCATCTTCATCCTCATCGAGCGGCGAAACCGGCGTCGCATCGCCGAGGCCTCGGCGAGAACGCTTTCAGCACGCCCTGCGGGAAGGGCGCTTTTCGCCGCCGAGGGGAGGGCGGCTTCGCAAACTCTGCCGGCGCGTGCGGAAAACACTGCGTCGTCGGGGAGGCACGGCAAGCATGCGCGCGTCGAGGATCAGGAAGGCGTCTCTTCCGATGACGATAGCGCGGAACGTGACGGTTCGAGCGCGATCGCGAAGGTGAACAGCTTCTCGGAGATGAGCTATGGAAAAGCTTTCGCCATCGGAATCTTCCAAAGCCTCGCCGTCATTCCAGGCACGAGCCGCTCAGGTTCCACAATCATCGGATCGATGCTTCTCGGTACCTCACGTACGATCGCGACAGAATTTGCGTTCTTCCTTGCCATCCCCATCATGTTTGGCTGGAGCCTTCTGAAGCTCATCCGCCATGGCATGGCTTATACGCAAACGGAATGGCTCATCTTCGCCGTGGGCATCGTCACGGCGTTCGTCGTTTCGATTCTCGCGATCAAGTTCCTTATCGGCTACATCAAACGCAACGATTTCACAGCGTTTGGCGTTTATCGCATCGTCTTGGGCATTGTCGTCATTGCGTATTTCGGCTCACGCGCGTTAGGTTTTCTCTAAGCACCTCCAAATTTCGGATGCGTAAGAAAGTAACAGAGCGTGATAGAGCGCGTCTAGTCTCTTCGCGCAATCACAAGCGTAGCTGGCGATAAACATAAAGCAGGCGCCTAGTCCGATCCCACGGTCTCGACGCGTGTGCTTCCGAAGATATTGATGCCAAGCTTATTCATGATGAACTTGATGGCGGCTTGGGCCTTTACGGAATTGCCCGCCTCATCAAGCGGAGGTGCGAACGCCGCGATGCCGAAGACGTTGGGCATGATTCCCATGATGCCGCCGCCCACGCCGGTCTTAGCGGGAATTCCCGCTGTGTAGAGCCAATCGCCGGTATGCTCGTAGAATCCGACGGTTGCGATCATCGATATCACTTTGGGGGCAAGTTCCGCATCGAAGACCTGTTTGTCGGTTACAGGGTTGTAGCCGTCGTGGGCGATTGTGGCGGCGGCGATTGCCAGCTGCTCAGCCGTTACGCCAAGGGAGCATTGGCGGGTATAGAGGTCGAGGCTTATCTCGGGGTCGTCATAGATGCGGTCGTAGTTTTTCAAAAGCCAAGCGATTGAATGGTTGTTGTAGTTGGTTGCTGTCTCCGATTTATACAGCTCATCGATGAGATGGGGTTCGCTGCCGCAAAGCTCGGTTATATTGTCGACGATCGCCTTCCATTTCCCATCAGAGTCTCCTTTTGGCTTGATCATGCTGCAGGCAGTGATCGCGCCGGCGTTCACCAAGGGCGTTGAGGGGTGATCGCGTTCGAGCAGAAGAGCGAAGATGGAATTGAATGGCAACCCCGTCGCGTCGGCGCCGATCTTGTCGAGGATCTCGTCAGCGCCATACTGACGTAATGCCAAAATGGCGGTATGGACTTTCGATACC
>CANQTB010000043.1 GCA_947626665.1 uncultured Eggerthellaceae bacterium | reverse complement strand
CGGGGCACCGCATTGGTACGTACCAGAGATGCTTGGAATCGTGTACCAATCAGCAATGGAAAGGTGGGTCAATCACGTTGCAATAGTCAGCGTTTTCTCTCAGGTATTTCATAGTTGCGCGTTTCTGCGATTCAGAGACCATGGTAAACTCCCATCAATAGAGGCGATGGCTCCGGGGTCGGGAGAGCTGCCCCTTTCGGTTTGGCCCTCCCTTGAATCATCCTACCTCCTATGGAGGATGCTGACGGTCAGGGTGAAGACTAGCCGCCAGATTCGAACCCGAGTGCTCATCGCCTCTCCTTTCTCTTCGCTCAAAGGCCCTATTGCTTTTGATGTTTATATTTTTGATCGAATAAAAAGCCGTCCATGTGGGACAGCCCGGCGCAAGGACGCGATACCACGATGGAAGGACGAGCATTGATGCCTCGACATGCTGGGCACCACGTGACCCGTGTCCTCCACGCGCGCTGCGTCCGCTTCCTCACGTGAAAGCAGATAGCCGACGAGATGGGCTACAGCTACAGCTACAGCGAGAGGAATATCTACAACATCCGCGAAGAGGGGCTAGTCGCGCTGTTCGACACCGTGCCGACGGAATGGAGGCGGCGATCCTGAGTACGCCGGAAATTATAAAATATTTATAATAGTGTATTGATATATAATTATAAATTTTTTATGATATATTTATCAGGTCGGGAGAAAGGAACTCGATGGAGCAGTCGAGAGACACCCAGAAGATAGCGGCAAGACTAGAGAAGGAAGGATGGTTGAAAAGATCGGTAAAAGGCTACCATGTCAACTTCTTCAAACCAGGCAACCCAAACCTGATAACGATCGACATGGGAAGAAAAGAAGTTGGAAAGAGGGCCTTGAAGGAGATAGGCAAGAAGTCAGGGTGGGAATAACTGCCTTGGCCTTCACGACATATATGGAGGATGGCCATGGATACGTATGTGTTTGGAGCTGTGATAGAGGAGGACGATAGCCAGTTCTGGGCGGAGGTCCCCGATCTCCCGGGGTGCTATGGGAGCGGCGACACGTTCATGGATGCCGTGAAGAGCATATCGAACGGCATAGAGACCCATCTCGCGGCCATGCTCGAAGACGGGATCGAGATACCTAGGCCGACGAAGGTGAATTGCGATTGGGGCGAGGTCGTCTACGTGAGCGCAGAGCCGGATGAGGTGGAGCTGAGCCTGCCGTCGGTGACGGCATCCCAAGCAGCGGAGATCCTCAACGTCAGCAAGCCGCGCATCTACCATTTGGCGAAGGCCGGGAAGCTCGACGGATTCAAGCGCGGTCGGACGACGTGGGTCACGAGGGCGAGCATCGACCGCTATCTTGGAGAGCCGCGAGAAGCAGGCCGCCCGCGAAAGACGGTCGCCAAGGCCTGAGATCGAAACTCTGTAGTAAATTGCAGTCGGGAACATGATATTCTGTATCCTGTCGAAGATTTGAGCCGGACGAATGTTCGGCTTTTTGCGTTCTCATGGGCAAATGCCCAAACGATCTCTCGCATAGCTGCGATCAGCAAGCTACAGCGCGATGGCGAAGAGCGTGTACTACCCGCTCGTGAGGAAGAGGACGTGGACGATATATCAAGTTCCCGAAAAGTGGTGCGCAGAGGTCGGGGATTGTGCGCGAACATCTCACTTTGTACGTTACTCCGTACTGCTCGGACCAAACTCGCACCTTCTTGCTCTCCCAAAGGCATCATCTGAGGTATCGTTTGAGGTATCGTTTGAGGTATCAGCGTTCATCAGCATCGCTCTGAACTGCGAAAACGGACTGGTGCCCTTGACAGGATTCGAACCTGCGGCTTTCTGCTCCGGAGGCAGACGCTCTATCCCCTGAGCTACAAGGGCACGATCGGGTATTATACGCTAAGTTCAGGCTCTTCTTCGAGAACTGCTTCTTCGTTTGCCTCTCCTGCATCAAGAAAGACCTTGCGCGTAACGAAGTTATAGATCGAAACCAAGAGGCAGGCGATCAGTTTCGAAAGCCGATAATCGATGAAGAGCGCTTCGGTAAACAGCCACATGCAGGCATCGTTTATCACAAGGCCGATGACCGAAAGAACAATGAAAATGATAAATTCTTTCTTGCGCGAGAGGCCTTCTTTATGTCGGAAGACATAGCGCATAGAGGCCACGTAATTGAAAATTACCGAAACGGTAAAGGAAATCGTGGCGCTGAGGAGGTAATCGACCGAAAAGACTTCGGTCAAAAGCACCATGAGACCATAATCGATCACGAATGCCGTGATGCCGACCATGCTGAATTTGATGATCTGTTCGATGAGATGTTTCATGCGCCTTTCAGTATTATATCTCCACCATGTGCAATGCCCTGATTCCATATAACCATCCGAATCTTCCTTATTGTGAGATCATTTGAAGCGCGATGCAAGCCAGAACGAGTGCTGAAGGAGGAAAAAACAGCATTCCTTCTTGCAATAACAGGGCCAGTTTGGCATAATACACGGGCTAGTCACTCGAGCGGTCCCCATAGTCTAGAGGTCAGGACGCGGCCCTTTCAAGGCTGAGACACGAGTTCGATTCTCGTTGGGGGCACCATCGCGAAATTGCACGGCTCTCATTCCGCTTACGGAAAGGGGGCCGTGTTCTTTTAGCGTTTGCGTCTATTGCCAGATAGCATGGGCCATCGGCGGAGCATCATATCCCAAAACGAGGGAGATGTGCGCTGCTGCTACGTGATGCTCCGCTTTGCCAAAACCTTGTTTGCCCCTTGATTCACATGAAGATGCCAAGGTTTCGGCATGCTCTCACGTGTTAGCTGGTAGAATAAGCGTTTGGTTAAAGTTTCAGATGGCAGGTTTGGCGAGGCCTCGCTCTGGAAGAGGGCCTTTTGCCGAACGCCGAAGATGGAAAGCGGGATCCAATATGGCTCTGTACACACCAGCCTATCAGCCGAATGGCAATGAAGTGGCAGTCATCACGACGAACAAAGGCGTAATTCGCGTGAAGCTTGATGGTGAGGGCGCGCCAATACATGTGGGCAATTTCGTCGAGTTAGCCGAAAAGGGCTTCTACGACGGGATCAAATTTCATCGTTATGTACCGGGCTTCGTGATTCAGGGCGGGGATCCTCAAACAAAGGAATTCTCGCGTGAGGAGGTTGCGCGGATGGTGAATATGCCGATGAGCCGCTTGGGAACGGGCGGCCCGGGCTATTCGATCAAAGAAGAATTCACCACCAATCCAAACAATTCGCACGATAACGGAGCTTTAGCCATGGCGCGCTCGCAGAATCCGGATTCAGCGGGTTCGCAATTCTATTTCTGCCTCGGGCCTCAGCATTTTCTCGATCCAAACTACACGGTATTTGGCCAGACCGTGGAAGGCTTGGATGTGATCGGGAATTTAAGGGCAGGCGATGAGATAGAATCGATCGTGATCGAAGGGGCAAACGAGTGACGCTTTGCGGCGGTTTATGTTTGCTGAGCATGGGAGCAAAGGGCACCGATGAATAACGATCTTTACCAACGAGCTACCTCCCTTTATCAGGCGGGTGATTATCAAGGCGCACTCAGCGCGTTCACCGATTGTCTGCAAGACACGGCAGCGCCGTTGCGTCCGAGCGAGCGCGCAAGGCTCTATCACATGATAGGAAATTGCCTTGTCAAGCTGAAAAACCTGAATGAAGCGATTCATGCTTACACGCAAGCGACAGCGGATGAAAACTACGATGGCGCCTCGACGGTTTACACAAACCTTGGCATGGCGTATGCGTCGCTTCATGATTACGAGAATGCCATTCGCTGTTTCGACGTAGCCGTTGCAGACGATGCCTGCGAAAGTCCCTACAAGGCGTATATGGGCATGGGCAACGCCCTGATGCGTCTTGGCAAAACGGCAGAAGCAGGTGTTGCGTTTCGCGAGGCGGCTCTTGACGAGGACAATCCCGATCCCACGAAGGCCCTGCTTAACCTCGGCGTTTGCTTCATGTCGCTCAATCGCCCTGCGGATGCGGTGGCATCGTATGAATGCGCGTTGCAGTTCCCTATGGAAACGCAGACCAAGAATCGTCTTTACTCCTCGATGGGGCAGGCATATGTAGCGAACGGCCAGATGCATGAGGCGGTAGCGGCTTTTGAGGAGGCCCTGCGCGATAAAACATATTTCCTTTCAGATTCCGCCAGTGTCGATTATCAGCGGGCGATCGGGGCGGTTTCCACGGGGACAGCCGAAATTTCAGCGGTGCTTCCCATGGCCGATACCTCAGGGCTTGATGTTGCGGCAGACGGCTCGCCCATGGTAAGCGACGCCATGTATCAGCAAGAGACCGTGACAAATCCTTATTATTACGACGAACCATATGATGAAGCGAATTATCCCGGTTACATCGGTGCCGCTCAGGGCAACGACGATTTGTTCTTTACGGCAAGCGACGAGGAAATCCAACAGGTGGCGAAAGGTCTTGCTCGTCAGGATCGGAAACGTCGCAACGTTGGCTTGAAGATCCTCGTGGCGTTTATCATCATCGTGCTGCTTGCGCTTGCTGCAGCGGTGTTCGCCTATACGCAAGGCTATGGATATCCAACCCAGCAAACAGTGGCCGAAGAATTATTCGCCGATCCGGCTGCGGCGAAGAGCACCGTATTCGCAAGCGATATCGATGAGGCGACGATTTCGACGATGCTTGATCCCGTCGTTCAAGATTCTAACGTGACGATAGAGGGCATCGATCAGTCGATGACGTCTTCAACCGTCTACGTTCAGGCGAAAACGCCCGAAGGCGGCGTGGTGAATTACAAAGTATCGATGGTGCGAGATTTCATCGGCTGGAAGGTCTCCCAAGTGGAGCTTTATTTCCCCAGCATGTCGGATTAAGGCCAAAAGGTTAAGAGAGATCGAGAAGGATCGAGAAAGATTAAGAGAGATCGAGAAAGGAACCCTCCGTATGGCGATTGAGAACGTATTCGATGATTAAGCCCGACGGTGTGAAAAACGGTCACATTGGCGAAATTATTGCGCGGTTCGAGCGCGCCGGGCTGAATATTGAGCGCATGGAGCTTTCCATGGTGACCCCCGAGCAGGCGAAGGCCAACTATGCCGAGCATGAGGGCAAGCCGTTCTATGATGGTTTGATTCGCTATATCACCTCGGGCCCTGTGGTGAAAATGGTTATCTCCGGCGAAGGCGCTGTGGCCAAATGCCGTTCCCTGATGGGGCCGACGAACTGCGCCGAGGCGGCGCCGGGCACCATTCGTGGCGATTTCGGGCTTACGGTTGACGAAAACGTCATCCATGGCTCGGACTCTCCCGAATCGGCGGCGCGCGAGATCGGTGTGTTTTTCGGGGAATAGACACTTTAGCAGACACATAAGAGGCATCCAGAGGTTGTACGCTTGTGTATTTTCGTTGGGAAAAATGCGTCTGTGTTACAATTCAAGTTTGAGCATTTGAAGATATTGGCAACGAGTTGCATGAGGGGCATACCTCTATGGGATTGATGGATTGGTTCTCGGGGTTATCAGGTCAGATGGGCGCCGATATGGCCATCGACTTGGGAACTGCAAATACATTGGTGGCTATCACGGGTGAGGGCATCGTCATCAATGAGCCTTCGGTTGTCGCGATCGAGAAGAGCACGCATCGCGTGCTCGCGGTCGGCCATGAAGCGAAAAACATGATCAACCATACGCCGGATGCGTTTTCTGCCGAGCATCCGCTGAAAGATGGCGTAATTGCTGACTACGATGTGACCGAGGCGATGCTTTCGGCCTTCATCAATAAGGCCTCGGAGCGCAAATATCCGTGGCAACCGAAGCCCCGCATCGTCATCTGCATTCCCTGCGGTGCGACGTCGGTTGAGAAGCGAGCGGTTTTCGAAGCGGCGATTCAGGCTGGCGCTCGCCAGGCTTATTTGATTGAAGAGCCGATGGCCGCTGCGATGGGAGCCGACCTTCCCGTAACGGAACCGACGGGATCGATGGTGATCGATATCGGCGGAGGCACCACCGAGGTTGCTGTTATCTCGCTTGGCGGCATCGTGACATCGTCCTCGTTGCGCTTGGCAGGCAATCGTATCGATGAGGCGATTGCGGGATATCTTTGCGATCTGCTCGGCATCAAGATCGGCGAGCGCACTGCCGAGGTCATAAAGATCAAGATCGGCTCGGTGATTCCTTTTGAGGATGGGCGCGAGCGCGACATGATTATTTCAGGACAAGACGTTCAATCCGAACAGCCGCGCGAGGTGACCATCCAATCAGAGGATGTTCGTGCCGCAGTGCAAGCCCCTATTGCGGAGATGGTCGTGCACATCAAGGATACGTTCAAGAAGACGAACCCCGACCTTGCCTCCGACATCATTCAAAATGGCATCCTGCTAACTGGAGGCGGCGGATTGCTTTCGGGGCTTGATCGTTTCCTGACCGACCAGCTGGAAATCCCCGTATGGGTGAGCGAGACCGCGCTGACGAATGTGGTTACCGGCTGCCTGAAGGTACTCGAAACGCCGACGGCGCTCAAGCAAACGCTCATGCGTTCGAAATAAGGGCGCCTATCAGCTCTCATGGCTTTATCGGGGCAACAAAATCTCGGAGCGCCTCTTACGCGGGTGCTTTTCATCGTATTGCTTGCGGTGTCTCTTGTCATCACGACACTGTATGTGCGCGAGGGCAGCTCTGGCCCGCTCCACGCAATTCAAACGAACGTTCAATCGCTTGTCGCCCCTTTGGGTTCGCTCGGCGCGCGTGCGGGCTCTGCGGCCGAAGGCGTTGGCGATGCCATTGAAAACGCCACGACTGATGATGCGACGGTTGCTGAATTGCGAGAGCAGATCGCTCAGCTTACCGAGGCGCTGGTGGAAGCAGAGGAATACCGCCTCGAAAATGAGCGCTTGCGTGAAACGATCGGCCTTATCGACATGTATCAGATCGAGGGCGTTACCGGCGAGGTGATCGGACGCTCAACCGATGCGTGGAACCAGACGGTTACGCTCAGCGTGGGAAGCGACGATGGTGTTACTGCTGGTCTTACCGTAATGGGCGGATCGGGCGTTATCGGCCAAGTGGTTACCGTCACGCCGGGGAGTTGCGTGGTGCGCCTTCTTACCGACCCGCAATCAGGTGCGGCGGCCCTCATCCAATCGAATCGTGCCGAGGGCATAGTTCGTGGTTCTTTGGATGGTTTGCTTTACCTCGAAAACGTCGATGCCGACGTCGTCGTGAATGTAGGGGACGTCGTTTTGACGAGCGGGTTAGGCGGAAGCTACGTTCGGGGGCTTTTAATTGGCGAAGTGGTGCGCGTAGAGGGGCAGGTCGGCTCAGCGACACGGCGGATAATCGTTGCACCGAACGGAAGGGCGAACTTGATGGAGGAGGCTGTCGTTGTCTTTGATGCCACGACGACCGGAAATGTCATTATGGCGAACCCAGCGTCCGGCGGCGACAACGGAAGCGGCGATTCGTCAGGGGGCAATGCTGGCGACAATTCCGGCGATGCGTCAGGCGGCAATGTCGGCAATGTCGGCGGCAATGTCGGTGGCGATTCACTCGGCAGCGATACGTCAGCTGGAGGCGATAGCGGCGAAGGCGGTGGGGCGTAATGGGAAATGAAAATCGTCTTGCTGCGACGATAGTCGGCGCCGTCATCGTTGTCGTCCTTCAGATTCTTGTCGCTCCCTATATTGCGATAGGGCCCGCTGTGCCGAACTTCATCATGGGCTTTGTGTTGGCGGTTTGCCTTGCGCGTAGCGCGCCTGCCTATATTCTTGCCTTCGTACTCGGCATGGTTGATGGCCTGCTGAGCCTAGGGCCCCTGGGAGCTATGGCGTTTTTGCTGCTCTTGGCTGCTTTTTTCGTGACGCGTGCGCATGTTGCCTTTAATAACGATACGCTATTCATGCCACTGACGATTCTCGGTGTTGCGGTTTTTCTTATTGAAGTGTGCTATGCACTTTTGATGGTCGGGACATCGATTTCAGCCCCAGTGGCCGATGCGCTTATATACCGTGCGTTACCTTGCGCAATTTACGACTTCGTCATTTGCGCCATAACGTATGTGATAGCACTTCGCGTATACGGGAGGCCGGAGCAGAGTCCTCATTTGACGCAGCTCCGCTAAGGAGGAGATCGTGTTTTTCGCCGTCTTGGCAGCGATTATCGCAGCAATTGCCGTTGTGGGCGTTATTGCGGCGATTCTTCTTTACCGCCAGAGGCATTCAAAAAAGCACGTCCATATCAATCACGAGGTAAAACAGTTCACGACCGTTGTCGGGACCACGCCGTTCGACAATCCAACCGTCGCTGCCGGAAAGCTGAACGGCGAGGTAATCGTCGAAAGCGATTCGGCGGCGAAGATGAAGCCGAGTGACGGATTGCGCGGGCGCATTGCGCTGCTCGGAGGCTTTGCGGCGGTAATCTTTTCGGCACTTGCCGCGAAGCTTTGGAACATGCAAATTATGTCGAACGAGGCGTATGCCTCTCAAGCCGAACAGAACCTCTATACGACAGTGACAACGCCTGCTGCGCGTGGCGTTATCTCCGACACAAACGGGCTGCCGCTTGTGAAGAACAAGGTGTGCCAGACGGTTCTCGCGGAAAACGACGTTGCAGACGATGCCGACGTCACGCGGAGACTCTCTGCCGTTCTCGGGCTTCCTGTGAACGTTATCAGGAAACGCATCAAGGACGCTTCGGAAGGGGCCCAGAGCTTGCGTGTGGTTTCGAGCGAGGCTCGCATGCGCGATGTTGCATATATCGCCGAGCATTCAGAGGCCTTTCCGGGCGTATCGATTGAAAGCCGTACCATGCGCGAATATCCTTACGGCGCTTTGGCGGCCCATGTTCTGGGCTATACGGCGCAGCCTACCGAAGAGCAGCTTGCGCAGCAAAAGGAAGGGCGCACGATCGAATCGAACGACGTGATTGGCCAAGCGGGCATCGAGGTGTATTACGATTCCGTTTTAGCTGGCGATCGCGGTCAGCGCCGTGTGATGGTGGATGCGTCGGGCAATGTTTTGGATGTGATGGGCGATATTAAAGCCACGCAAGGATCGGACATCACGCTTACGATCGATGCGCGCGTGCAATATCTGGCAGACAGCCTTCTCGCTCAGACGATTGCCCCCAACGGAACGATCGGCGAGGGAAGGGGCGTGGCTGGTTCGATCGTCGTGCTGGACGTTCGGGACGGCTCGCTGATTGCGATGAGCAGCTATCCGACTTTCGATCCCTCCTATTTCACGGGATCGATCCCCACTGACATTTGGGAACTCTATCAAACCGACGAGGCATTTGCACCGCTCAACAACCGTGCGATAAACGGTCAATATGCGGCTGCTTCCACCTTTAAAGCGTTTACCGCGCTTGCCGGACTAGAGGAAGGGTTTGCCACCTTCGATAGCACATGGGTCTGCGGGGGAAGTTGGGACGGATTTGGCACGGGCGACGTACAGCGCTGCCATCTGCATACCGGCCACGGCACCCTCGATCTGCATGGTGGCATCGTGAACTCCTGCGACGTCGTATTCTATGAAATCGCGAAGGCATTCTTCGATCACGGCCCGGACGGAAGCGGCGAGATCAGTGCGACCGCTTTGCAGGAGCAGATTGAAAAGTTTGGCTTCGGGAGCCAAACGGGCGTTGATTTGGCAGGAGAGAGCGCAGGGCGCGTTCCTACGCCCGAATGGAAGGCGGAGCATTGGCGCAACGTTCCCTCTGAGGCCCAATGGCGCGGCGGTGATTACACGAATATGATCATCGGCCAGGGCGACGTTCTCGTTACGCCTTTGCAAGTTGCTGTCGGCTATGGCGGGGTGGCAACCGGCAAACTGATGCGGCCGCATCTGCTGAAGGAAGTTCGCAATGCAGAGGGCGAGGTGGTGGTCTCGTATGAACCCGAGGTCGTTTCTGAGCCTGACGTGAAGCCCGAGTACCTCGATTATGTTCGCGATGCTCTTCATGGCATGATCCGCGGAAACAGCACAATCGCGAACTTGGTCGACAGCTGCGGAATGGATGCGGCAGGAAAATCGGGAACCGCCGAGAACTATGGGCACAACGATAACGCGTGGTTCGTCACCTATGCCCCCTACGATGATCCTCACTATGTGGTTGCCTGCGTGATAGAGGAGGGCGGCGGAGGTTCGGCGGTTGCCGCGCCGATTGCCGTGCAGATGCTCAGCGCGGCGCTCAAGGCCGAGGAAGGCACGCTGGACACTGTGCCGACGAAGCTTTCCGGCTCAACGGGAAGATCGGTTCCGCTTTCCTACCAATCGGCGTCGGCTCGCGATGACTAGGCAGTAAGGACGAATTTCCAAGCATGGCGGAACTTCCTCAAATAACGACGCTTCATGCGGCGCATGCCATCCAATCCGCGCAGCCACACCGGAAGCGCTTCTTCCGATTCAACGTGGTCCTCTTCACCGTTGTGGCGTTGCTTGTTTCCTATGGCCTGCTTATTTGCTGGTCGGCGACGGCAAACGACCCCGATTACAGCTTCACCCGCCAGGCGATGTGTGTGGCGGCAGGGGCGGTCATCATGATTCTGCTCTGGCATTTCGACTATCAACACCTTGCGAACATGTATCTGCCGTTCCTCATTATCACGGTTGTGCTCGTACTATCGCCGCATTTACCCATCATCGGCGTTGAGCGCATGGGAGCGCGCTCGTGGATCAATGTGGGCATGCAGCTGCAGCCGGGCGAATTCGCCAAGGTGACGCTCGTCATATTTGCCGCGAGCCTTGTGGCGCGCTACGGGGGCGTACTTGATGACGTGCGCGAATATGCGAAGTGCGTGGCATTGCTTCTCATCCCGTTCCTCTGCATCATGACTCAACCCGATTTGGGCACGGGGCTCGTGTATCTCGTCATCGCTGCGTCGGTGCTGATCGTGGGAGGCGCAAAAGCACGTTATCTGATCGGAACGCTTCTCATCGGTGTTGCTTTGGTGGTGCTTCTCCTCTGTATCGATGAATTCTTCCTGAAGTATCAGACAGCTTCAGGTGATTGGGAATATCGCATTCTGAAGCAGTATCAGCGCAACCGCTTGCTCGTGTTCCTCAATCCCGAGGCCGATCTCGCAGGAGACGGCTATAACCTCGCGCAGGCAAAGATCGCCATTGGCTCAGGCGGGTTGTTTGGCAAGGGGCTGATGAACGGCACGCAATCAGCCTACCATCTGCCCGAGGCGCCGACAGATTTCGTATTCTGCATTCTCGCGGAAGAGCTCGGATTTGTGGGATCGATGGTACTCATCGGGCTTTACATCGCTCTTATGGTAGTAATTTTCCGCATCGCACGCCGCTCGATCGATCTTTTCGGAACGCTTGTGGTTTCGGCGATCATCGGCATGTGGCTTTTCCAAATTCTTGAGAACATCGGTATGACGGTGGGACTTATGCCCATCACGGGCATACCGTTGCCGTTTGTGAGTTACGGATCGTCGTTTATGATAGTAAACTTCATCATGCTTGGTTTAATCGGATCTGTATGGGCACAAAGCGCAATGACAGGAAAGAAGGGCGGATATGCAACTCCCCGTTGATATTCCGAAGGTCTTGAAGGCGGCAACCGATATCAATGCGGCACTTGATACGCCGATCGCCGTGAGCATCTATATCGATGAGAGTGCGCCGGGCGACGTGATCGGCCTTGTTCGCGGGGCCTTTGCAAGCAAGGGCGCACATGTGCATATGACGATGGAATATCTCGCCTCGGATATGGCAGATGCGCACGAGGGGGATGATCTTGCGGTTATCGTCGCAGGATTATGGGAGATGATCGGCGCCCAAGCGGAGGCTCTGCGCGCGGCGGGCATCCCCGTTATGGTGGTAACGACGCTTCCATCGCTCGTTGCCTCGATGTCAGAGGCTTTTGGCCATCCCATTCCTGATGGCGACATTGTTTCGCCCCTCGCCGTCCCCACGTTCTTCCAAAAAACAGCCAAGCAGGCGGTAACGAAACTCAACGGACTTTTCGCACCGATGCCGCAGGAAACTGACGAGAATCCACAGGAAGATGAGCCGTACGAGCTCGACGACGAAAGGGCCCGCGCGCTCGAGGTGCGCATGGGGCAATGGGTGATTGCCACGTGCGCGAAAAAGAAGCTTGCGTTTTCCCTCGCGTTTCCCTTTGTTCGGAAACCGTTGGCGCTCGATTCCGTGAATACCACTTCGGCGGAGAACGCCGCCATTGGCTTTGTTACCTTCATTCCTGGTGCCGACATGCCCATCATGACGCTCAATCAGGCGAAAATGCTGCTTCAGATTGCGGCGGGCTACGGTGAGCCGATGGGTGTTGCGCGCGTGAAGGAACTCGCCTGCGTGGTCGGCGGGGCCTTCGCCTGCCGTGCAGTGGCGCGACAGGCGGTTGCTGTCGTTCCTGCGTTCGGCTGGGCGATCAAGGCGGCGGTCGGCTATGGCGGCACTCAGGCGATGGGCCATGCTGCCATCGAATACTTCGAGGCGGGCGGCGATATTACGGGCTTCGCTCATGTGATTGAGCGTGCGCGCGACGAGGTGATCGAGAAAGCTTCGGAGGCGACGGAATCTCCTTTGGGGCAGCGCATCATGGGTTCGATGAAGAGCGCTGTGAGCCAAGCAGCCTCATCGGCGAAGAACGCGGCGACCGCGCGCTTAAAGCGCTAGCCAGTAAGGCCGTTCCTTGGTGACGCAAAAGACGACGCTTCCCAGCGTTTGGAACGAGCTCGAACCGCTCTTGCGGCGTGTCGAGCGCCCCTCACGCTACATCGACCACGAGTGGGGAAGTGTGCGAAAGGCGGATGCCGATTTCCATTTTTGCATGGTTTATCCCGATACCTATGAGCTCGGGCAGCCGAATCAGGCCCTGCGCATT
>CANQTB010000042.1 GCA_947626665.1 uncultured Eggerthellaceae bacterium | reverse complement strand
AGGGCAAGCATGGCGGCGCGTTCTTCCTCTATGGTCGCTACGATTTCATTGCGATATTCTTCGCGGTTGAGCGCTTCATCCGCCTTGAGGAATAAATAGTCAGAGAGGACGCCGAATGCCGTTCCAGCGGCAATTCCTGCTGCCGTGCCGAGGCCAGGTACGATCACGGTTCCGACACCGCCGCCGACCGCTGCGCCGAGGCCGCGTGCCGCCAAAGCCGAGGTGAGCTTTGAAACGATTTTATTGAAAAACGGTTTTGCAAGCACCTTTTGAACGAGATTCTTGCTCACAAGCCCCGCTATCACGCCAGCACCGACACCGATGCCGAGGCGTTCTGATGCGTTCAAGAAAGTGTTTGTCGGCTCAATCGATGACATGACGAGCGCTTGGCTCAAATTATCTTTCGTCTTTATCAGCCAATCGGGGACATCGGTCACCTCGTGCTCGGCCAGTTGCTCGCTCAAGTCGGCCTCGAGCGCCGTTGCTTGGTCGAGATAGCCTTGGAGCGCCTCGTTCAGCTGTGCATCATCGATGCCTTCATTTATCATTTCATCAAGCTTTTGCTGCATGCCCTCTTCCACCGTGTCGGTGAAAATCTGCGCGAGCCGTTCGTAGTCCGCTGGCAGGGTGTAGTACCAATCAAGATACGGATCCACGTTTTCAAGGCGCTTGTCATATGCCTCGTTGATAAGCGGAACGAGCGTTTCCTGTGCCTCGGCGGCAAGCTGCTCGGATTTCTCCTGCGCCTTCGCCATGATTCTCTCGACGGCCTTCTGGTCGTAATACTTACCATCGATCACATAAACCGCGAGGTCAACCTGATCCTGAACGAACTGTTCGGCAGCGGTGTATTCTTCGGTTTCGGAAGCGCGCGCAACGCCGAAATCGGCAATCAAGAAGCCGACGACGAGGATGGCGGGCAGCACACCGGCGACTGCCACGTATTGCTTTACGGGTGCGTTTGGCCTGCGTTTTTCCTCAACGCCTGCATCGTCAGCATCGCATGTATTGACAGGATTCTTCGCGTTTTCCAAGGGAAGAAAAACGCGCTTCAGCTCGCCTGCAGGAAGAGAACAGATGCCGATGAGATTTGCCACACCAAAGAACGCTGCCGCGAAGATGACGACCCGTAAGACAAGGTACCCGGCAGCCGAAAACTCCGCGACCTTCGAGAGGCCGTAGGCGCTCAGCCCGTCGATAAGCGCACCATATCTCCCAATTTCGGCAAGTAAAACCGAAGATGAGCTGCTCAGCGGTTGCTGGGTTGCGGCGAAGGCTTCAGCGGCTGAAGAATAGCTCGCCACGGGCTCGAAAAGCATGATGAGCACGTTGATGATGCAGAGCACCACGCCAACGATGAGCGAGCTTATCACCACAATGCGCGAGGTGCGAAACAATGGCTCGTACTCTTTGCCAAGCACCTTGCCGAAGGCATGCGATATGGCGAAGAAGAGCGGAACCGCCGCGATGATAAGAAGCCATTCGGCAAGCCCCCATGTGGGGGAGGCGGTAATAAGCCCAAAAATACACGCTGCCGAAACGATAAACGAAACAATGAGGCCGAAAACGCGTCCGTTATTGATGCGCGATAGCACGCCGCCCTCTTTGATGATGAGCTGATTTTGAATTTTCCTAATCACAACGTGATACTCAACACCAATGGCGGAGACAAAGGTGAGGGCTGCCCAAATGAGCGCGACGAAAAACGCGGGTATGTAGGCGACGATGCGGCTGATGAAAAAGAGCACGGCAACCAGAAGGCATGCCTTAACGAAAAAGGAAAGCCACGGCACTCCGGAAAACCGCTTCATAAGTTTATGCGCGTCAGTCGCCATGCAAAGTCCTCTTTCTTGTCGTCTTCGTTGGGCTCATTATACGCTGAGTGTTCAGGGTTCCCCCCAAACGCGTTGGAGCTGCGCATTGGAGGGTCTCTCCACCATTAGCACCTGAGGGATTATAATCTTGCGCGCAAGCCTTATTGCCTTTGGCAAATAGGCTTTGGCTTAACCAAGTCGATTAGCTCCAACGGAACGATTAGCCGAGAAAGGTTTTCGCATAGATGACCGCCGATAGCAAAGATACATTCGAATACGAGCCGGCGAAAGGGCAGGAGAGCGAGGCTGATCGGCGGCGTTATTGGGCCGTTGCAATTGGGCTGCAAGCAGTAGATGGCCTCGAGGTTTCCGGCTATCTTCATGAGGTATCCGACGCATACGTGAAGGGTAGTTACGGTCTCGAGAAGGCGGGAGAGCTCCTTCGCGATTACCACAAAGAGAACCCTGACAAGCTCCATGAAGAGGCCGACTTGGTGAGCCAGCGCATCGTTGAGTTGCTTGCCTCAAAGGCATTTGCGCTGAATGCTGATTTCCTCCGCACGATCCATGCGTATCTTTTGCAAGACCTTGATGAGAGCATCTATCATCCGGGCGCCTTCAAAGAAGAGCGGATGATCAAGCAGGAGGAAATCCTCAATGGCGATAGCGTTCTTTATGCTGATCCGCTTACCTATGAGGCATCACTCACCGCGGCCTTTGCGCGCGAGATCGGAAAGAACTACGGGGCGTTTGGCGAAGAAGAACTCAATGATTTTTGCCAAGCAATCGCCTTTCTCTGGCAGATTCATCCGTTTTACGAGGGCAACACGCGTACGGTCGCAGTGTTTTCGGCACTGTATCTCAACTATCTGGGGTTCGATGTGTCGAATGAGCCCTTCGAGCATTATTCGCGCTATTACCGCGATGCTCTCGTGCGGGCGACATATCGAAATGCCGCTGCGAAGATCTTCCCCGATTATACGTACCTCAATAACTTCTATGAAAATGCGATTAGCAATGCGAACCATGAGCTGAAAGATTCAGACCTCGTGTGCCTGGCCCTCTTTGATGATCCGTCGCTTTTGCGCAACGTGAGTCCAAGCCGTGCGTTAAAGCGCATTCCAAAGCGAGTGCTCGTATACAGTTCTCTTTCAGAATCGCAGCGGTGAATTATTTCGGCCCGTATAGCGCGTATTCTACTCGAAAAGCTGATCAGAATCGCGTTTGATCAGCCGAAATGTCGGCAGTTCAGTCAATCGAAGAGAATGAGAGTTAGCTATGCCAGTACTGGACAATTTCAATCGTGTTGTCATTGCGCTTGGTGGCAACGCACTCGGCGATACCCCCGAGGAACAGATCGCCAAAGTTCGCGCTGCGGCGCCCATTCTTTTAAAGGTCATCTCGAAGGGCAATGAGATCATCATCACCCATGGGAACGGCCCACAAGTCGGCATGATCCAGAATGCCTTCGCAACTGCCAACGAGGCGAGCGATGGTAAATATCCCAAGCTCGACCTTCCTGAATGCGGCGCGATGAGCCAAGGCTACATCGGCTATCATCTGCAGCAGGCCATCGGCGTTGCCATGCATAAGGCATACAAGCGCTGGCACGTTGCGACGGTCATCACGCAGATGGAAGTCGATCCTGAAGACCCGAGCTTCAAGAATCCGACGAAGCCGATCGGCGCATTTATGACAAAAGAGCAGGCGGATGCCGAGCTTATCGCGCATCCCGACTGGACGATCGTCGAGGATTCCGGGCGCGGGTATCGCCGCGTCGTCGCTTCGCCGGATCCCAAGAAAATCGTCGAGGTGGAATCTATCCTCAATCTGCTCGATAACGAGTTCATCGTCATCGCCTGCGGTGGTGGCGGCGTGCCTGTTGTGCGCGACTACAGCGATAAAGGCGCCTACAAAGGTGTTGCCGCGGTCATCGACAAGGATATGGGCGGCGAGCTCCTCGCCGAGGAATGCCATGCCGACATGCTGGTGCTTCTCACCGCTGTCGACCATGTGGCGATCAATTTCGGCAAGCCGAACCAAGAAGAGCTCTACGACATCACCGTCGATCAGGCACGCGCTTACCTTGAGGCAGGGGAGTTCGGCAAAGGTTCGATGGAGCCTAAGGTCCGTGCGGCGATCAAGTTCTGCGAGAGCCTGCCCGGGCGCAGCTGCATCATCGGCTCGCTGGAAAAGGCCGCCGAGGCCATTGAGGGCACATCCGGAACGCGCATCCACGCGTAAGGTTGCTCGCGCGAGAACCGCAGTGCGAAACGCTGCCTTTGTAAGCGTGCAGCAAAAGGCTTTCGAAAAAACTATGGAGGCATCAGGAAGGATTCTGATGCCTCCTACTCGATTCACTCAACGCCTCGTTTTACATTATACAGAGAATTAAATCCATTTAATATGCTCCCATTATTATCGAACGAATTAGAAAGAGTTAATACGAACTCAGTTTCATATGATAGAATTAAATACAATTAATATTCTATCTTTGGAGCTACAATGATCGATCGCACGATATACCTCGAGAGACTTCGCCCGTTCTACGATTCACCCCTTATCAAAGTGATCGTTGGTGTTCGGCGATGTGGAAAATCGGTATTTCTTCGTCAAATCTCCTCAGAGCTGCAAGCTAGTCATCCTGACTGCTTTCTCATTTATATCGACTTCGATGACTACGAAAACAAACATTTGCTTGAACCGGATGCCCTCTATCATTACATAGCATCTCTTCAGGACGAGCATGCCGAAGCAAAAATCTACCTCCTATTTGACGAGATTCAAAACGTTCGCGATTTTGAGCTCGTCGTCAATTCGCTGAATGCCGCGGAGAATACAAGCATCTTCCTCACCGGCTCGAATTCAAAACTGCTTTCAGGGGAACTTGCCACCAAGCTCGGAGGGCGCACGCTCTCATTCCGCATGATGCCTTTTAATTTCCGAGAGTTCTTGCAATTTGCGGAAGATCAATATCGCTCCGAAAACAACACAGGAAACCTCGATCATGACGCCCTGCTTCAGATATATTTGCGATGGGGCGGCTTTCCTCTTGTATGCGCGCAAAGCGACGACGAATCTAAGCGGGTCGTTCTCGAAAACCTCTATAGCTCCATTGTCCTGAGAGACATCATTCAACGTAGCAAAACCTCTTCCGCTGTCACGTTGGAAAATGTGCTCGATTACCTCATCGCCAACTCTTCGGTTGCCATTTCGGGAAACCATATTGCAACCGCCCTTTCAGATTCCGTCCGAAAGGTTTCAGCGCCGACCGTCTACGATCTCATTCGGTCTATTGAGGAATCCTATGTGATGAGCAAAGTCGAGCGATATGACATTCGAGGCAAGAAGATCCTTGCTTTCGAAGCTAAAGAATACGTGTGCGACCTCGGCCTCTTCAATCTTCGGAAAAATCGCGTAAAAGACGAGTGGAATTACATCCTTGAGACAGCGGTGTTCAATGAGCTTCTCAGTCGTGGGATGCAAGTTTATATTGGCAAGACGCATCATGGCGAGGTGGATTTCATCGCTGAACGCGATGGGAAAAGATGCTATATCCAAGTCGCTTATCTGATGCCAACGGAGGAAATACGGAAACGTGAGTTCGGTGCTTACGAGGCAATTCACGATAATTACCCCAAGTACGTCATCTCAATGGATCCCCTTACCGCCCATCAAGATGGCATCACGCATATACGGCTCATCGATTTTCTCACAGACGAGAGCTTGCTTCTCATGGGATAATTGTTCGAGAGCGAAGAGGGCCACCGGTTAGCTACGACTCAACGGATGGCAAACGCTTTAGCGGGTGAAGCGGATGCCGACATAGAGGGCGTCCGACGGGAAGCCGGAAACGCTGTAGACGTCCGAAAGCGGCACCACGGATACGCGCCATGTGACGGGCGTGCCGTCGATCGTCAGGTTGCCCGTGCGGAAGGTGTTGCCGGCATCGTCAACGCCCGAATCGCTCACTTCGGCGTCGGCCAATCCCTCGGCTGCCATGGCGGCGTCGATCGCGGCGTCAGCGGTGCCCGAATGGAAGTCGGCGTAGCGCACGCGCACGCTCGTTGTTCCCTCGCGGTTGTAGGTGAACACCCAGCTGCCGTTGAGCAGCTTCGCCGCCTCGCTGCCCGAAAGATTGTTGATGCCCTGCGCGTACATGATGCCCGCGTCGACAAGCGACACGTCTTGCGGAAGCTTCACGACCTCGAATCCGCCTTCGGCGCGCGTTCCGATGCTGATGGTCTCGTAAAACGTGGCACCGGTGTCGATGAGCAGCTGCATGGAATCCTCATCGTCCATGAAGAGAAGCTGGGCGAGCGGTGGAAGATCGAGCGGCACCTCGCGCTGGATGTTCGTCAGAAGCTCGTGCTGTTCGCGTTCGGGAGCGCTGATCTCGGCGTCCACGACGCGATAGATGACAATTCCGCCGATGATGGCAGCCGCGATCACGGCGATGAGCAAACCCATCCTCACATTGCGCGGCATGTAAAGCGGGCGGTTCAAAACGTTGCCGTCAGGATAGATGATGCTGTCCTGCATATCGTCGGGGCGCCTCGTGTGCCGCGCGTTGCTATGTTGAGAGAAGTTCGCCACAATCATCTCCATAAAAACCGGCCGAGTGCGCATTATAACATTGTGTAATCGCTGCGGTTATGTGCGTTGCCGCATCCTGAACCTTTTGATAGCATGACGGTGTTTTAAACATGTGAGGAGCGCAATGGACCTTTCGATATTCCTGACGGCCGAGGCGTGGATAAGCCTCATCACGCTGATCTTCTTGGAGATCGTGCTCGGCGTCGACAACCTCGTCTTCATATCCATCACGACCGAGCGCCTCCCGCCGGAGAAGCGCCACATCGGCCGCAAGCTCGGACTCGCGGGCGCGCTCGTGATGCGCATCCTGTTCCTCTGCTTCGCGAGCTGGCTCGTCCACATGACGGTGGCGCTTTTCACCGTCGACCTCGGGTTCTACTCGCATGGCTTCTCCATCCGCGACCTCGTGATGCTCGTCGGGGGCGCCTACCTCATCTACAAGGGGATCGCCGAGATCCGCGACATGCTGCGCCTCACCGAGGTGAGGGCCCGCCGTTCCGAGGAGCACAGGGCGCTCCACCGCATCACGCTTCCCCAGGCAGTCGGGACGATCATGGTGATGGACGTCGTCTTCTCCATCGACTCGGTGATCACCGCGGTAGGGCTGGCCCAGCACCTCATCATCATGATCTTGGCGGTCATCATCGCCGTCGTCTTCATGATGGTGTTCATCGACGCGGTGTCGGTGTTCATTAACTCGCACCCCGAGATGAAGATCCTCGCGCTCGTGTTCATCGCGGCCATCGGCGTGCTGCTCGTGCTGGACTCGGCCGGCATCCACACCGACATCGAGGTGCTCGATATGCACATCGAGAAGCTCATGGTGTACTTCGCGATGGTGTTCGCGATCGTCCTCGAGCTCATCCAGATGCGCTACAACACCAACCTCAAGCGCTACTTTGATGAGCTGCGCGCCCAAGGAATCGACCCCGAGGCCTATCTTGAAGAGGGGGACGAAGAGGCGACGGACTAAAATCATCCGGTATGCGATATAGTTACTGAGCAAGAAGGCGCAAGAGTGAGGATTTGTCGAATTGTATTGCGAGACCCAGAAAGAGCTTGAAGATTTTGTCGATCGCGCGCGAAACAGCGAGGTGCTTGCCATCGACACCGAGTTTCTGCGTGAGAAAACCTATTATGCGAAGCTCTGCCTCCTTCAGCTCTCCACTGATGATGAGGTGCTGATCGTCGATCCATTCGCGCATTGCGACCTTACGGTTCTGGCGGAGCTTTTCGAAAACGAGAACATCACGAAGCTCGTGCATGCCGGCAATCAAGACCTCGAGATTCTTTTTCGAGTGGTCGGCGTGCTCCCGTGTCCTGTGTTCGATACGCAGCTGGCGGCGGCGCTCATCGGCTTTCCGCAGCAGATCGGCTATGGGGCGCTTGTGCAGTCCTTATGTGGCGTCTCCTTGAAAAAGGGGGATTCGTTCACCGATTGGTCGGCGCGCCCGCTTGCCGCATCCCAGCTGAAATACGCTGCCGATGATGTGATTTATCTGCCGCCGATGTATCGGAAACTCAAAGAGCGCCTTGAAGAGCTCGATCGGCTCTCGTGGCTTGATGAGGACTTTGCCGAGCTTTCAAGCCCTGAATTCTATTTCGACGACCCCCGAGAGCGCTTAAGGCGCCTTAAGCGTGCCAACACGCTCTCGCGCGTGCAGCTTGCCTGTGCCCGCGAGGTGGCGGAATGGCGCGAGGTTGAAGCGCGGCAGCACGATATACCTCGTAAATGGGTGCTGACCGACGAGCAGGTTGTGGAGGCCTGCAAGCGGGAGCCGAGATCCATCGAAGAGCTGTTCATGGTACGCGGCATCAGAGAGCGCCTTGCCATTCGTGAGGCGCGTGCTCTCCTTGCGGCGATTGAGCGCGGCCTGAAAACTCCGGCAGACCAACTGCCGCTGCTCGACAACGGCGGACGCAACGAGCCGAACGTGGATGTGCAGCTCGATCTGATGAACGCCCTTGTCCGCTTGCGTGCGAAGCAGAACAGCATCGCGCCGCAGGTGCTTGCGAGTCACAGCGAACTGACGTTGTTGGCGCGCGGCCATGCCAAAGGCCTCGATATCTTGAGCGGATGGCGCCGTCATATGATCGGTGATGAGCTTTTGATGCTTTTAGAAGGGAAAATCGCGCTTGGTCTCAAAGGGGAAGAGCTATGCGTGATAAACGTTGAGGGGGAAACCGACAAAGGAAAAACTGCGGAGGGGAAACCGACGAAGGGCAAATGTTGACGGGGAAAACAGCAGCGAGAAGGGCAAGAGAAGGTAAAACATCGGAGGGAACTCTATGAGTTATATGTTTCTTATCGTGGTCACGCTGATCATCGGCATGGGGGCAACCGGCTATGTCAACCATCAGCTGAAACGTTATTCACAGGTTCCTGTCTCGAACGGCCTGACAGGCGCGGAGGCGGCATATCAGATGCTGCGCTACTACGGCATTGCGAACGTTCCGGTGCAGCGGGGAAGGGAAGGCCAAGATTTCTTCGATCCTCGCACGAATTCCATCACGCTCTCCCCATCTGCCTTCAGCGCGCGTTCGATTACTGCGCTAGCGACCGCTTGCCACGAGGTGGGCCATGCGTGCCAGTATGCCATGGGCTATACGCCGATGAAGGTACGCGGCGCCATCGTGCCCGTTGCCAACATTGCCTCGAACGCGTGGGTGTTCCTCCTGATCATCGGCATCGTGATGAACATTGTGCAGCTTTACACGGCGGCGGCGATCATGTATGCGGCTGTGGTGCTTTTCCAGCTCGTCACCTTGCCGGTGGAGTTCAACGCCTCCAATCGCGCGCTCGCCTATATGAGCCAAACGGGAATTGCCACCGCCGAGCAAAAAGGCGCGAAACGGGTGCTGACCGCCTGTGCGCTCACCTATGTGGCCGCAGCGCTCACCTCGATTCTGCAGCTCCTTTGGATCCTAGGCGCACAGAGGGACTAAGGGCTCTTCCCGATGAGCGAAGCTTTCGATTACCGCTTGAGAGGAACAGCCGCCGAAAAGGACGGGGCGGCCGAGGGAAAGGCCCCGCTTTCGGTAACGGCGGCGTGCGCACTTGCGAAGGAGACGCTTGAATCCTTCGTCGTCACCATCCTCGGAGAAGTTTCCGAGGTTTCGGACAAGGCGGGATACAAGGCGGTCTATTTCACGATAAAGGATGAGAAGGCCTCGCTTTCATGCCTCATCTGGAACAATCGCTATGCCACGTGCGGCATGAAGCTTGAGAGGGGAATGCTCGTTCAGGTGACGGGCCGTTTCACGCTGTATGCAGCGAAGGGGCGGATGAACTTCGATGTGTTCTCGCTCAGTTTGGCGGGGCAGGGCGATCTGCGTATGCGCGTGGCAGCGCTTGCTCGCAAGCTTGAGGCAGAGGGGCTGATGGATCCACGACGCAAGCGGCCGATTCCGCAGCTGCCGCTGAAAATAGGCGTCGTTACCTCGCCGCGCGGCAAGGCCATTCATGATGTGCTGCGAACGCTTCGTCGTCGCTATCCTCTGGCGCAGGTGCTTGTTGCCGGAGTTGCTGTTGAGGGCGCCACGGCGGCAGAGGGAATCATCGAGGGGCTTTATGCCTGCGCTTCGGCGGGCGCAGAGGTCATCTGCCTCGTGCGCGGCGGAGGCTCCTTCGAAGACCTCATGCCGTTCAATGACGAAGGGCTCGCCCGGGCGATTGCCGCCTCTCCCGTGGTGGTCGTGACAGGGATCGGGCACGAGCCCGATACGACCATCGCCGATATGGTCGCCGATCAGCGGGCCTCCACGCCCACAGCGGCCGCCGAGGCCGTCTCGCCCACGAAAGAGACGCTGAAGGCGAATCTCACCGCACTCGCCCGCGCGATCGAACACCCCATGCAGCTTCGCATTGAACGTTCGCAGGCAAAGCTCGATCGACTTTCCGCACTGCCGCTTTTCCGAGAACCTGAGCGTTTCTTTGCGGGCGAGTCGCTCGCGCTTGACGATTGCCGGCAACGTCTCGCGGCCTTTGCGCGCACCTATCCCGAGCGCATGCGCTCGCGGCTTGGCATCGCTGCAGCGCGTCTCGAGGATCTCTCGCCCCTTTCGGCGCTCTCGCGTGGCTATGCGATTGCGCGTGACAAGCAGGGCGTTTTCGTCAAAAGCGTCAAGCAGGCCCGGCTTGGTGAACCGCTTGCGGTGATGCTTGCCGACGGCGATATAGATTGCGAAATTACGAATATTGCGGCACGAAAGGATGGGGCATGAACGAGGCTCGGCAGGATATTGAGACCCTGAGCTATCGCGAGGCAATGGCGGAGCTCGAGATGATTGTGGGAAAGCTTGAGGGAAACGAACTTGAACTTGAGGAGAGTCTCGAGGAATATAAGCGCGGCATCGAGCTTTTGTCGTCGTTGAAGCGGCGCCTTGATAGCGCCGAGCAGCAGATCACGGTGCTGCTCGGGGAATTGGAGGCCGATACCGACGACGCGCTTCACGATACGACGCTTTCCTAGAAGATATGAGCGCCGTTTGAAAAGGGCCCACGCGGATCATTCGTTCAGGAAGTGTTCGCAAGAACCAGTCGCGAGAATAATTCGCTGGGAAATCATTCGTTCAAGAAATGTTCGATTAAGAAGGAGCAGCCATGTCAGAATGCATCTTTTGCAAAATCATCGAAGGCGAAATTCCAAGCACGAAGGTCTATGAGGACGATGCGGTTATCGCATTCGAGGATCTCAATCCCCAGATGCCCGTGCACACGCTCGTCGTTCCGAAGAAACACTACGACAATATCGGCGACGGCATTCCCGATGCCGAGCTTGGCGCCGTCTTCAACGCTGCGAATAGGGTTGCTGCCCTGAAGGGTATCGCGGAAAGCGGCTATCGTGTGATCGTGAACACGAACGACGACGCCCAGCAAAGCGTCCATCACCTGCATGTGCATGTGCTTGGCGGCGCGCCGATGAACTCGGGCAGTCCGGCGCTCGATGCGGGGAATTAGCTGGCCATTTATCCCACTCGCCGAAAACTCCTTTGCTGTGCAAGGGCAGCATATCGTGCCGCTTTTACAATAGGCGGACACGAATTAAGCGGGGGGTAGCATTTGAACGTACTGGTAATCAACGCAGGTTCATCCTCCTTAAAATATCAACTGATCAATGTTGAGCACCATGAGGTTTTGGCAAAGGGAATCTGCGAACGCGTTGGCGCTGCGGATGCATTCCATAAACACGGCATCGACGAGAACGAAGTCGTCATCGATGTGCAGATGAACAATCATACCGAGGCGGTTCGTCTTGCGCTGCAATCGATTCTCGAAGGGCCGAACAAGGCGATTGATTCGCTTGATGAGATCGACGCGATCGGTCATCGTGTTGTGCAGGGCGGGAAGTATTTCGATCGCTCCGTTCTGATCGACGACGAGGTGATCGCCCGCATCGAGGAGCTTAAAGAGCTTGCACCATTGCACAACGAGGCGGCGCTGATGGGAATTCGCGCCTGTCAGGAACTGATGCCCGACAAGCCGATGGTCGCGGTGTTCGACACCTCGTACTTCCAAACGCTGCAGCCGAAATCGTATATGTATCCGCTACCGTATGAGCTGTATGAGAAATACGCGATCCGCAAATATGGCGCCCATGGCACATCGCATCGCTACATTGCCGAACGCGCTGCGGCATTTCTCGATGAGCCGCTCGACGAGCTGAAGCTCATCACCTGTCATCTTGGCAATGGCTGCTCGGTTTCGGCGATCGACCATGGCGTGGCGGTGGATACCTCCATGGGCCTCACGCCGCTCGACGGCCTCATGATGGGTACACGCTCCGGCTCGATCGATCCGGCGATCGTCACCTTCGTCATGGAGCATGAGAACCTTTCGCCTCAGGAGATGAACGATCTTCTCAATAAGAAGTCGGGGCTTTTGGGCATCTCCGGCGTTTCGAACGACCTGCGCAGCGTACGCCTCGCCTCTGAAGCGGGCAACGAGCGCGCTATGCTTGCCTACGACATGTATTCGAACTCGGTGAAGAAATACATCGGGCAATACATCGCCGTCATGGGCGGCGTCGATGCCGTGGTGCTTACCGCCGGCGTCGGCGAGAACTGCGAGAAGATGCGCCGTATGATCTTTTCCGGCATGCAGCCGCTCGGCATTGTCCTTGACGAGGCGCGCAACCGCGAGCGCGGCTTCGAGCGCGACATCGCGACGAACTCGTCTCTCGTGCGGATCATCATCATCCCGACGAACGAGGAGTATATGATCGCGCGCGATACCTTCGACATTGTGCATGGCTAAGCTGCGGCCTTGCGTAGCACCCGTCCTTGCCCCTTTCATGCTTACCTTCGTGTAGCCGAGTACACTCAGCCGCATGACGGGGCAATTATGGGCACTACGCAAACCCTCGCACAAACCTGCTCTCTTTTTTGTGCTTTTCGCGAGGGGCGGAGGGGTCCCAAGAGTGAATGCCGAGCAGTTGAGAGATTCGCCATAATGCGCAAGCGGCGAATCTACTCAACGTCCGCGAGGCC
>CANQTB010000041.1 GCA_947626665.1 uncultured Eggerthellaceae bacterium | reverse complement strand
GCCGCTTAGCCGCGTCCGGAACGGATAACCGCTGAAAGCATCTAAGCGGGAAGCCGCCCCCAAGATGAGTCCCCTTTTTGGTAAGGGCCCAGATAGACGATCTGGTTGATAGGGCGCAGCTGTAAGCAGGGCAACCTGTTCAGGCGAGCGCTACTAATCGCCCGAGCTCTTCTTCTTAAAAGAGCATGAAGCGATACGTAAAGGCCAAAAGATGAGATCATGTCCGCGCATGCAAAGGTCAAGGTAGCCTAAGGACGTGTCTTGCAGGCACGCTTTGAAAGAGCGTCTCCTGCGAGCGGAGCCAGAGAGGCGGGGATCACCCGATCCCATTCCGAACTCGGTAGTTAAGCCCGCCATCGCCGAAAGTACTGCGGAGGCAAGTCCGTGGGAGGATAGGGCGCTCCGCTCGCAAGGGACGCTTTTTGTATGCCCTGAGGGCGCTTGATAAAGGTCGAGGATTTTTCTCCTGAAAAAAGTACAATAATGTTCTGTGCATATACCACTGAACTTAAGGAGAGCATGATGTTTTGTCCCAACTGTGGTGCGCAAGTAAAAGACGGCGCCTCATTCTGTGGGAATTGCGGTACGCCGCTTGTGAAACAGGATTCCCAGCCTTCGTCGCCTGAGTCGGAAATACCCCAAGAACCTCTTCCCTCTCCGGAAGAGGCTGCTGTTTCTCAAAACGTTCCACCAGTGGAGGAAGTTGATGCTTCTCAAAACACCCCGTCTGTGGAAGAAGCCGCTGTACCTCAAAACGCACCGTCTGTGGAAACGAGCGTTTCTCAAAACGTACCATCTGCGGAAACGAACGTCTTTCAAAATCTCGCGCCAGCAAATACGAATACGAAGAAGGGTAACGTCTTCATCAAGAATGCCAGTGGCGCTCATCAAGTGTATTTCGCCTTCGCAAGCTGCACTTTAATCATCGCCCTCTTCCTTCCGTGGTTCACTGTCACGTCGAGTCCGCTTGCAAGCATGTTTGGCCCGTATGGTGGAAGTTATGTCTCCGCCGCTCTGGGGATCTTGAGTTTCGAATATACGCCGCTGGCGTTTTTCGGCCTCTTGGGGAGCATCAATAGCATCCTCCAGACGACGATATCAACGCTTTCAAACTTTAACGTAGGAGAATACGCGGCTCTTCAAAATGCTTCGATGGCGCTTTCGGCGGCGGCCGCAATTACGATTATCTTGTGGATCGCCTCTTTTGTACTGTTGGCGCTTGATGCCATGTTCCGTTTCAAGAACAAGGGCGGTACGATCATCGCCTACATCGTCACGGGCGTGTTTGCGCTTCTCGCGATTGTCGTCGGTTTTGTCGTCGATAACGGTGTCAGCACCATGGTGATGCATATGTCTGACGGTGCCGTGGTGGGCAATGGTCTGTTTGGGGCGACGTTCTGGCCGTGGGCCATCGCGGCGAGTTGCGTCGCCCTGATCGTCTATCACCTGAAGGAAGCGTAGGAAAGTTATTTGTGGAGCAAGCCTCCAAGGAGGCCACGAAGCAGCTCTCCGCCGGCGTCTTTGCCAATATTGCGCGTGGCGTTTTTCCCAATCTGACCAAGGATCGACATGCCGGTGCGCATGAGCTGCTCTTTCTCCTTCTCGTGGAGACGCTCTGCGGCGGCGGCTTTACGCTCGGCTTCCTTCTCGGCGCGGCGCTCTTCTTTCTCCTGCTCCTTGGCGAGCTTCTTTTCAAGCTCCGCCTTCTCAGCTTCGAGCTTTGCCTGTTCCGCGGCAGCCGCGGCCTCTGCGGCCTTCTGCTCTTCAGCTTTGGCGATCTTCTCGTAAGCGCTTTCGTTATCGACCGCGGTGCCATATTTCTGCATGAGCTGCATCTGTCCGCCGATGGCGGCGTTGATGTGCATCTCATCGGCAGCCGCCATGAGGCATTCGGGGGCGAGAACCTTGGCGCGCTCGACGATCTCAGGCTGACCGTCATCATTTAAGAACGAAACGAGCGCCTCGCCGGTGCCGAGTTCTTCCAGTGCTTCTTCGGCCTTGAAGGCGGGGTTTGCGCGGAATGATTCCGCCGCGGCTTTGATGCCCTTGCGCTCAGCCGGTGTATAGGCACGCAGCCCGTGCTGGATGCGGTTTGAAAGCTGGGCGAGCACCTCGTCGGGAATGTCCGAGGGCGATTGCGTGATGAAGTAGACGCCAACGCCCTTGGAGCGGATGAGTTTCACCACTTGGATGATCTTGTCGGTGAGCTCTTTCGGCATATCGTCGAAGAGTAGGTGCGCCTCGTCGAAGAAGAAAACGAATTTCGGCTTGTCAGGGTCACCCACTTCGGGAAGGGTCTCGAAAAGGTCGGAGAGCATCCACAGGAGAAACATCGCGTAGATCTGCGGACTGTTGATCAGTTTCGCCGCGTTAAGCACGTTTACGTAGCCATGTCCGTTTTGGTCGCAGGCGAACCAGTCGTTCAGATCGATTGACGGTTCGCCGAAGAAAACATCGCCGCCTTGATCTTCAACGGCGATAAGGGCACGCTGAATCGCTCCGACTGACTGTTTGGCGACGTTGCCGTAGTCGGTTTGGTATTGATCGGCGTTTTCGGCGACGTAATTCAACATGGCCTTCAGGTCTTTGAGGTCGATAAGAAGCAACTGCTCGTCGTCGGCGACGCGGAAGACGATGTTCAAAACGCCCTCTTGAGTGTCACTCAGGCCGAGCAGGCGCGAGAGGATGGCAGGGCCCATCTGGGAAACGGTGATGCGTACGGGGATGCCGTTTCCTCCAAGCATATCCCAGAAGCGTACGGGGCAGGCTTTCGGCTCCCATGTATCGAACCCGAGCTCCTTTTCACGGGCGCGAAGCTTCTCGCTGTCTTCGCCTTCTTGGCACATGCCTGTGACGTCGCCTTTCACGTCCGCCATGAAAACGGGAACGCCCGCCCGGGAAAAGCCCTCGGCGACCGTTTTCAGGGTGACGGTTTTGCCGGTTCCCGAGGCTCCTGCTATCAAACCATGCCGGTTCGCCTGATTCAGAAGCAGATAGCAGGGGTTTTCGCCTTGAGCAACCCAGATTTTATCGTCGACAAGCATGGCGTCGTCCTTTCTCGAGGAATGGCAAAGACGAGGTGCGGCACAAACGTCATTTTACGCAATCTCGCGGCTACGAATCAATTCCGCTTTGGGGCGCGAAGACCAAGGTCCCTAAGGCTATTTATGATAGGGCTCGTGCTTGATGATCTTGAAAGCACGGTAGAGCTGCTCAAGCAAAACGACGCGCGCAAGGTTATGCGGCAACGTGATGGCTCCAAACGAGAGTCTTTCCTGCACACGCGCCGCAACGCGATCGTCTACGCCGCACGATCCGCCAATGATGAAAGCGAAGTCGCTCGTGCCATCAAGGCGCAGCTCTTCCAGATGTGCGGCAATCTGTTCGCTTGAGCGCGGAGCTCCCTCGATGGCCAGAAGCACCGTATGGGTTTTCGGGGGAAACGATTCCATCACCTGCAGGATCGCGGTGCTCTCGCGTTCCCGTGCCTGCATTTCGCCGCCGACACGGTGAGGATCGATGTCTGGCAGCTCGCGAATTTCCATCGTCGCATAAGCGCGCAAACGCTTCAGATATTCGTCGCATGCGTTTTCCCAGAAACGCTCTTTCAGCTTGCCAACTGCGATAATGGTGATTTTCATGTTGCAGAGGGGAGGGAATCGGCACGCTTGGCTTTGCCTAGCTTTGCCAATCTGCGCCGATCAACACGAGGAAGTCGCCATCGAAGACGTAATTGTTGTTCGTGTTCATGGTAACGACGTCGATTCCAAGCAGGTCGGCAATCTCCTGGGCCGCCTCCGCTTGGCTGGCGTCGCGATAAACCACAACGCTCATCTCGTAATCGAAGCTCTGAGCGTTACTCGCGTCGGCATCGTAGCCCAGCGTCTCCACGGTTCGCGCGGCCTCATCGCCAACGCCTGCCACCCCCATGCCGTTCTTCACGGTCACGGTTCCCGAGCGGTTAGGGGTCGTCTTGGATGCGTTCGAGGCCGAGGTGTTGGAGTTGCGGTTGGTTCCGGAGGAAGCGCCGCTCGCTCCGCCTGTGGAAGAAAGGATCGCGCCGTTGCGCTCGTCGATTTCATCCTCGGTCGTCGGAGGCAGGCCTTGGTCTACGCGACGCATCATCTCGCGCCAAGCAACGTCGTCAACGTCCTCGAACCATGTTTCGTTCTCGTAGAACGATTCGGTGGGCTCCATGGCCGTATAGAAGTTCTTCTCCGTATCCATGCCCTCAAGGTTTTGGGCAAGGTTGATGATTTCGGGGATGGTCATCGTGGTCGTCACATATTGGGAAAGCGTTTCGACCGTCGATGCGATCGTCACGGGATCGGCTTCCAGCAGCTTGTTCGCAATGGCCTCGATGACAAGGCGCTGGTTGGCGGCACGATAGCGGTCTCCATCGCCGTAATCGTCGTAGGCATGACGCGAACGGCAGAGGATGAGTGCTTCGTAGCCGTCGAGGGTTTGCAGGCCCGCATCCACGTGGCCGCCGGCCTCATCATCGTCGATTTCCATCGCAACGTCCACCTCTACGCCGCCGAGCGCATCGATGACTGCCGCGAAACCATCGAAGTCGATCTCGGCGTAATAGGAAATCGGAACGCCGGCGAATTTGGAAACCACATCAACCGCCAAGGCGGGTCCGCCGAGCGCATGGGCGGCGTTGAGCTTGTTCTTGCCATATTTGCCCATATCGATGAGCGTGTCGCGGTGCAACGAAACCAGCGTGACGATCTGCTCTTTCGGATCGACGCGTGCGAGGATCATGCTGTCTGAGCGGAAATTGTCGCCCGCGTATTCTTCGGAATTCTCCCGCCATTGCGATCGGTCGACGCCGAGGAGCAGCATATAGAAGGGGTCGCCCACGTAGGGTTCGTCAAGAACATCGAGAAGATCTTGATTCACGTTTTCCGTGAGGTTGCTTTGAATGTGGTTGTAATACGCGAATGCTGCGCCGGCGCCGCAGAGCAAAACGGCGACGACGGTTATCAGGCAAGCGACAAGGATGTGCTTCCTGCGTCGATGCTTGCGCGCGGTGGAATACTGGGCCGCCGTTTCGCCATCGCGCGAATAGGGATTTCCCGACGAAGGGGGATTTCCCGGCGAAGGAAGCTCGTTAAGCGGCATCGAATGCTTTCCGGCGCCTGCCGGCGTGGCTGGAATATAAGAACCCCCTTGGGGGGAAAGGGTGTTGCTATTTCGGGCAGAGCGATTTCTCATAGTTTTTATATTTTATGGGTGTCGCTGAGCAAATCAAGTTTTCTTTGTTTTCTCTCACAAAAGGCCATAAGGGTCGCTTATGTGATTCACAAAACGCCCAAACGCCTTAACATCTCCTTATTTGCGGCTAATTCCTCTTTGTCGGGCAAAGGAACAAGTTGGGGTGGCTGTGTGCCTGTTCGCTTGGCGTGCCTTTCAAACGCCATCTGAAGCAGATGGTCGGCAATTTCGGGATTCTTTGAAAGCAGGGGGCCGTGCGAATATGAACCGATCACCTGCTTATAAAGAATGCCGTCGGCGTTGCTTTCCTCGTTATTGCCGTGTCCGACCTTCGAAATCACCTTGCCGAACGGCTGCTCGCCGGAGCCGAGATAGGTGCGGCCCGCATGATTCTCGTAGCCGACGACCGGTTGCTTCGCAAGGGGAGAGGAGAGCACCATGTTGTCGGTGAGACGATCGGCCGAGGTGCCGGGGCGGCGGGTTTCCATGTTGAGGATGCTGAGGCCTTCCAGCTCGTCATCGCCGAGAAGCCACGTTTTACCGAGGATCTGGAAGCCTCCGCAGATGGCGAGCAGCACGCCATCGTCTTCCACATAGGCGGTAAGGCTGCTTTTCAGGCGCATGAGCTCTTCGCCGGCAAGCTTTTGCTCGCGGTCGGGGCCGCCGCCAAGGAAGACAAGGTCGACTTCCGAAAAGTCGATGTTGTCGCCATAGGCTATGCGACGCAGGTCGTAAGGCAGGTTGCGCCATTCGAGGCGCCTGGTGAGGATGCGCACGTTGCCGCCGTCGCCATAAAGGTTGAGAAGATCGGGGAACATGTGCGCGATCACGAGGGGCGTGCGTTCGCAGGCGTGTTCGGAGGTGTACTCGCAGGCGTGTTCGGCGGTGCGTTCGGAGGTGTACTCGGAGGCGTGTTCGGAGGTGCGAATGACGGGCGTGCTAGCGGGTGGCGCCGCGTGCGTTGCATCCCGTGGCGCGCTACCGTGCTCTGCGCCCTGTGGCGTGCTAGCGGGTGGTGCCGTATTTTGTGGTGCCGCATGCGCAGCGTTCTTCGCTGAAAGCCCGTCAAGGCTTTCGTGGACGGCGGGCAAGGCGGTGTAGTTCGCAATCACATAGACGCCCGCGTCTTTCGGCAGCTGCACCGCGTGCGAGATGCGTGCGAACATGTCCTCGGCGGAATCGACGAGTTCGGAGGTAATCCCCGCATACTTGAGGCGCACCTGTACGTCGTTTTTGCGCGTTCCGCCGGCGAAAACCACCGCGTCGGGAGAGGCGGCGAGCTCTTCGAAATCAATATCCCAAATCCACGAGATGTCATGACCGTCGGCCACTTTGTCGTTGATGAAGAATCCGACGGCCTTTGGGCCATGGTCGCGCTCGATGATGCGCAGGTTGAGGTTAAAGCCTGTCGGGTTCTTCGCAAGATTGAGAAGAACCGGCCGGCCGTCGATCTCGTAGCGCTGGAGGCGTCCGTTTTTCGGATCGAAGGCAGTGATGGCTTCCTGAAGCACCTTGTCGCTGATGCCCACGAGGCGGCAAATGGCGAACGCCGCCAAAAGGTTATAGACCAGATACGGACTCGACGAGGGGCTATGCAGCACGGTCGGCGTTCCGTCCGCTCCTTCGCGACAGTCGCGGACCCTCATCGTCATCATCGTCATGCCATCGCCGGGCGATCCTTCGACATCGCCGGACGACTTTCCGGCCTCGCCCGGCGTTTGCGCCGCGCCCCCGAAATCCACCGCCGTGACTGCGAAATCAAGCGGCGGGCGCTCAAAGCCACAGCTTTCGCAATGGTAGTCGCCGAGCTGGCCATATTGGCGAAAACGGTAATGCACCATATGCTCGCAACGCTGGCACATCTGCGCGTCGGCGACGGTGTTTTGCGAAAGCCCCATGTCCACCTGGGTGCCGAAGGCCACGCGCGGGTTCGGCACGGAAAGCGCGATCGAGGTGCACTGCGGGTCATCCGCATTGAAGATAAGCGTCGTTTCAGGCGACTGTTCGAGTGCCGAGGCGATGCTCGTTTGGATGCGATCGATTTCCCCGCAACGATCCAGCTGGTCGCGGAAAAGATTGAGCAGCAGAACGTAATCGGGCTTGATCTGGGGAAGTGAACGCGCCAGCCACAGCTCGTCGCTTTCGAACACACCCCAATCGCCGCCCTTGCTTTGGACGAGCGTTGAGGCGATGCCGGTGGCGAGGTTGTCTCCGCCACGGTTGCAGACCACGGAAAAGCCGGCGCGCTCGAAGGCGTCGGCGATGAGATTGTTCGTGGAGGTTTTCCCGTTGGTGCCGACCACCATCAGGGTGCCGCAGCTGATGCGGTCCATGAGGTGCGTGATGAGTTGGGGGTCGATCTTCAGCGCTACCTTGCCGGGAAGGTTTCCCGCTGGTCGGCCGGCAATATGTCGCAGGCCCCACGTGAGGGCCTTTCCGGTTGTTTGCGCGAGTTGCTGTTTCATAAAAATGACCTATTGTTTCTCAGCCGTTTGTGTCATTGATGCCGTTCGTCAGATGTTGTTGTCGTTTGCCGCCACATAGCACCGGGTCCTATTGCCTATCGGCGATGGGGTTTCCCATCATGTCGGTGGAAAGATCGAAAATGTTCCCGCCAAGGTTCATGACGACGGCGAGCACTGCCGCTATGACGATGAGAATAATGAGAAGAATGAGGCTTTTGCGGTTCTTCCGCCGCTTCTCGTCCGCCTCCGCTTGCGCGCGACGCTGTTGCTTGGATGTTTGCTTCGGCAGGTTGTCGTTATTCGAAGAGGCCATGGTCGTTCTTTCATCTTTACGTTGCATTGGTTGAGAAATGATACGCCACTGCATGACGTTTCCGCGGTGCCACATCGTTCTGTTCCCAAGGCGATACATCGTTTGATCTCCGATGAGGGTTTTATCATACCAAAAGTGCGTGATCGGGTTGCGCTCCACGGAAAACTCCACGCTCTGCCGCCGCGAAGCGATATGATGCCATCACAGCATTTCATGGCCCTATTTGGTGCGAACGGGCAGCGAGAGGAAGGGAGCACCATGCGCCTCATTTCATGGAACGTGAACGGCTTGCGTGCCGTGCTCAACAAAGGCTTTCAGGAAACATTCGCCGTTCTCGATGCCGATGTGTTCGCGCTGCAGGAGACGAAGCTTCAGGAGGGGCAGGTGGAGCTTTCCCTTGATGGCTATCACCAATTTTGGAGCTACGCCGAGCGAAAGGGCTATTCGGGCACGGCGGTTTTTTCGAAAGAAGAGCCGCTGCAGGTGCTACATGGGCTTGGTGATGCGTATCTGGATAACGAGGGGCGCATCGTGGCGCTGGAGTTCGGGAAATTTTGGTTTGTGGATGTGTACACGCCTAATGCGCAGGATGGCCTCAAGCGCATCGATCATCGCATGCAGTGGGACGACGCCTTCCGCGATTTTTGCAAGGGGTTGGAAGTCGGTACGCTGCCCGATGGCGGGAAGTGCGCACCGAAACCGGTGATCATGTGCGGCGATTTCAACGTTGCCCATGAGGAGATCGACCTCAAGAATCCGAAATCGAACCGTGGCAACGCGGGCTTTTCGGATGAGGAACGCGGCAAATTCACCGAGCTTTTGGATGTGGGGTTCACCGACACGTTTCGTTTTTTGCACCCAGACGAGATAGGTGCCTATAGCTGGTGGTCGTATCGTTTCAATGCGCGTGCCAACAACGCCGGATGGCGAATTGACTATTTTTTAATCAGCGACGCCTTGCGCGATAAGCTGGAGTCTGCGAGCATTTTCAACGAAGTGTATGGAAGCGATCATTGCCCTGTGGGAATTGATATCGATCTGTGAGGGCTGAGAAGCACGAAGCCTGAGGGCGATAAAGCGTGAGGTTTTAAGGCGTGGGAAGCGCTGGCGGAAAAAGAAGGAGAGCATCGTGAAGTGCGTTGTTTCGGTGTTGGGGAAGGATCGGACGGGGATCGTCGCCGCGGTCGCGACAGTGCTCACAGAGTGCGGGGCGAATATCGACGATATCTCGCAGACGATTTTGGGCGATGGCACTCTGTTCTCAATGACGATGCTCACCACGCTGAATCCCGAAGTTGCGGACTTCAATGCCGTGCAGGAACGCTTGACGGCAGCTGGTGAGGAGCTGGGCGTTCAGATCATCATCCAGCGCGAAGATCTCTTCCAATTCATGTACAAGGTGTAAGGACGCCGAGAGCGCCGCGGACTGTAAGTGCCGGCATGCGCAAAGGTTGAAACATGTTGAGAGCCGTAAGTGCTGGTGTACGCGCAAAACAAAGCACGTCGAGAGCCTTAAGCACTGACATGCGCGCTAACTAAGACGCGATTTACTTTGCCGCTCCATTGCGAACCGACTTCCACATATTGCGGAACATCCGCGCATACCACGCCTGCACAACATCGCGCGTATCGGGGTCAAGACTATCGTGGAACGACCTTGTTATCTCATCAAGCTTTTCGAACAGACCGCATATCGTCGCTTTTCCACGATCAGTTATCGAGAGTGTTAAGCGACGCGCATCCGAAGCATCTTCTTTCTCGAGAATCAATTCCTGTTCAGCAAGATGTTTTTTGCTGAGCGAAAGGATGTTCTTCGGCATGAGAAGCGCTTGGGAAAGTTCGCTGAATCCCATTTCGCCATCTTCGGAAAGCAGCTCCAAAACACAATAATCGTTGAGGTTCAATCTGCACCATGATCTCACCGTTTGCCGCCATCTATCCATAATGGTTCGCCAGAACACGAAATGGTCGCATGCTATAGGTAGCTTTGTGCTGGCCGTGTTGCCGAAAGGCTCCACCTCAAAGCCTCGGACGTTATTCACACATTCGCGCATGCTTGCCTTGAGGGTGTCTTCGAAGTCGCTCTCAGGCAATGCGCTCCAAAAATGCTCTTTCATTGTTTGGTAAATGTCTGCCGTGAGTTCTTCAGTTATTTGCAGTCCCTCGCTCGTAAGGCTCGCGAGCATATAGCGCGCATCATTCGATGAGCTTGTTTTGGTAACGAGCTCTCGGTCTTCAAGGATCAAAAGCATTTGGCGTACGGTTCGCAATTTCAGCATGAGAAGCTGCGATAAGGGTTCGGGTGGAAGGGGAATATTTGCTTCATAGAGCGCGCACATTAAAGAAAGCTCAGTTGTTGAAAGCGTCACGCTTTCGTGAAGGCATTCGGAAAAGAGGCGATCCTGTTCGGCGAAAAAGGCATAGAGTCGAACGCTGAAACCAACAGAGTCGCGCATTTCTCTCCCTCCGTCTGAGAAAACCTTCTCTCGTTACGTTATAGCGCAAGAAGGGTTGCCGACCAACGACTATGCGCCGGAACCCCAAAAGAGCGAAGGCTCAAAAACGTGAGCACCACCCAGCCGAATCAAGGGCCGAGTGGTGCCTTTCGAATCGTGAATCTTACTTGCCCAAATATGCTTGTGCGTTTTTGGCGGCATTGCGCCCCGAGTTCACGTTGTTGGCCATATTCGATCCGGGCATATTTTGCGTATAGACATTGCGATGAAGCATTGCGCCTTCCAGCCCTACGGCGTAAAGTCCCGGAATTGTCTCAAGGTTTTGATCGAGAACTTCAGCGCGAACATTGCATGTCACGCCGCCGATGATGACCACATGAAGCGGCACGATGCGCGCCATATAGAACGGCGGGGTCTCGATTGGGATGAGGAATGTGGGGTCTTTCCCGAAGTCTAAATCTGCCCCTGATTTGCAGTATTCGTTATAACGATCGACCTGAGCCTGCAGCACATCAGGGTCAACACCGAAATTCTCAGCCAACTCAGAAAATGTCTGGCCGGATACGATGCTATCTGCATTTGCGTTGCCCTCTACCGCCTGCTGAAATGTTGCAGTGTCGGCTTCGTCGAGGTTTAGGCTGTTCACGAGCGACTGGTCAAAGATGGCATACGCCGCTTTATTTCCGCGGCAGCAGGCAGCCTCAGGGGCAGCGAGATTTACCGAATTGATCGCCTCGTTATTGAAGCGAAGACCGTCCTGATTTACCCACAGAGCCGTCCCGGCACCCGCAATGCCGTTTGCTCCGTTGAGGGGGCTTGAATAGGGCGGCGTTGTGTCGGTGCCGATGGCTTTAATGCCAATGAAGGCTTGGTCGCAAGAAAGCGGTAGGAAATCTTTTGCACCGGCGTCCATAGCCATAAGATATCCATCGCCCTCCACCGTGGGAACGCACATGCTTATCTTGTTTTCGATGTTGTAATCCTGCCATCCTTGTTTGCGAAGCAAATCAGGATTGCCACCTATTCCGCCGGAGGCGAGGATGACCGCGCCGGCATTCACCTGTATCTGCTTATCGTTCCCAAGATCTTCGGCATAAAGTCCCGTTACCGTGCCGTTATCCTCTTGGATGAGCCGGTAAGCCTTTGTCGAAAAACGAATATCTGCTCCTTTATTTTGCGCCGAAGCAAGCATGGGCTCGATATAGCAGGCATGGCCCATAGAGCCTTCCACCTCTTCGAACCAGTGCATGGTGGAGAACAGGCCGGTGTAATAATTGTCTACGTTGCCAGAGAAGCGCACGCCGTTTTCTTCAAGCCAATCAATGTTGCTGGCTGAGTTTGTACACATGTCAAGCCAGATCGATCCATCGGTGCGCCACTGAGATTCCTCAAGTTCGGCAGCGATGATGTCGGCGGGATCGATTTCGATGCCGAGCTGTTTTTGATATTTCGAACCGATGGCAAAGACGCCTTCGGTGCCAGAGCCATTGCCTCCGGCGGCATTGCCCTTCTCAAGGCAGACAACATTAAGGCCAAGTTCTGCTGCTTGTACCGTAGCCGCAAGACCTGAAATTCCAGCTCCTACCACCACGACATCGCAGTCGATCGTTTCATCGACCTGCGAAGGTGCCGCTGGTGCGAACGATGAAGCCTCTACTTGAGCGGATGTTTCTTGCGCAACGTCTTCCTTTACGGTTTGCGCGCTACCGCAACCCGCTAATCCTGCGGCAAGAACAGCAGATCCGGCAGCTAAGCCCGACAAAAACCCACGACGGGAAACCATTGAGTTCATGGAGCCCTCCTTGATTCGTAAAGTGGCGAGTTTCCTTCTACCCACCTGACCACGCAATGAATATACCGTGCAGAAAATGTTGCATCTAGCGTCGGGGGGTGGTGAAAGATTTATGCATTTGACCAGTTCAAAAGCACTATCGAGTATTCAAGTAAGCGAAATTAGTTCAACACGTAGTCGTGTTTTGCGCATGCAATTCCTCTATGCCTGACGACTGCGGGAGCGCAAATTGGGGCGCTGCTATAATTTGCTATAAAACAAAGAAAGGATGCGCTCTTTGAATCCTTTTAAGCCTACCGCAGGAAAGATGCCGCCCGAGCTTATCGGGCGTGATTACATCGTCGAGGCGTTTGTCGATGGAATCGAGAATGGCGCCGGAGCTCCCGAACGATTAATGAGGTTAACGGGTGCACGCGGCATGGGCAAAACGGTGATGCTCAATGAGTTGGGAAATGTTGCTCGTGAAAGAGACTGGCTCGTCATCGATGATGCGGCGAGCGATGCCGGAGGAACTTACCCCGCTTCTATCGGAAGATGTACTCGAATCATTTGCCGACACGATCGCCTCGTCAGGGATGCAAGTTGAACATGAAGCGCTCGAATGCATGACCGAAGCGTCGGCGGGGTATCCCTTCATGATTCAATTGGTGGGGTACTATACTTGGCAGGTCTCTCATAAACGTAATACAGAGAGAATCTGTCCCGAGGATGCCAGAAACGGAATCGCTGCTGCGCG
>CANQTB010000040.1 GCA_947626665.1 uncultured Eggerthellaceae bacterium | reverse complement strand
GAGGCGAAAACGCAAAAGCTCGCCGATGCGCATGCGCAGGCAATCGCCAACGTCGTCAAATCCGTCTGCTAACGCTTATTTACCGAGGCCGAAGAGGCGGGCGAAGAAGCCGCGCTTCTTGGGCGGCGCTGCAGGTGCTGGAGGTGCTGCAGGTGCCGGTGGTACTGCAAATGCCGGTGGTGTTGGCGGTGCTGCGGCTGCTGGTAGCCCTTGTGCCGGAGGCGCCGCGGGCACAGGTTGCCCCGATGCCGCCGGCGTTGCGGTTGTTTGCGGTTCTGCGATCGGCACCTCAGTCTGCGGCTGCTCTTCTCGAGAAACTTCTGGCGAAGCCTCCGCGGGTTGGATTATCGGCAGTTCCGCTGTCGGCTGCTTTGCTTTCTCATCGGCTTCTGTTTCAGCGAGGGGAGTTTGCGTCGTTTGGGCCTTGCTCGTTACCGCCAGCGACGGCTCGGGATCCGATGCGGGTGTTGTGGTGGCTTGGTCAGCTTCAGCATCCACTGGCTCAGGCGCGTAGGCCGCAGGCGATGGCTCGGGTTGGGCGGCACTTTCGGCAAAGGTGACGATTTCCACGCGCGAGACGGCATCCGATCGCGGGCGCGATCCCTGTGCCGCCTCTGCCTCGGCTGCGGCGGCCGAGGCCGCAAGCTCTTGCTCCGCGGCTCGCTGTGCCACTTCGTTCTCGATAAACTCCAGCTCTTCTTCGCTGGTCAGCGTCGTCTGCGCGGAGGTCATCGGCCGTGCCTGCGGGGTGCCGGAATCGGCGGTTGCCAAGATGTCAAGCGCCGTCGCAAAGGGCCGGTTCGCATCACGGAGGGCAATCTGCTCGACGGCCTCGAGGTGCTTGCGCTGCGCCTCTTCGATGAGGAACTGCTGCGCATTGAACAGATCTTCGCTTCCGTCTTCTCCCTTTGGCGCGAAAAAGCCCAGCGGCGTATATTCCCTATCGGAAAGCAGCTCGCGCAGCTTCGCCGTATCTGCCATGCAGGTATCCAGGTAGTGGATGACCTCCTGCTTGATACCCTCGTTCAGAATGGGCCATGCGATCTCGATGCGCTTGTCCATATTGCGCGTCATCAAATCGGCGCTCGAGAGGTAGATGCGGCAGTTGTCGCGCGGTCCGAAGCAATAGATGCGGCTGTGCTCAAGCAGGCGTCCGACGATGGAAACCACGCGCACCTGGTCGGTAAATCCTTCCTGACCGGGCACAAGGCAGCAGATGCCCCGAACGAACAGTGTCGTATGCACGCCTGCCTGGGATGCCTCGACGATCTTCTCGATCAGCTCTTTGTCGGTCACGGAATTCGTTTTGAAGAACAACCCAGCTGGTTCGCCGGCTTTCGCGCGGGCGATCTGCTCGTCGATATGGCTCATGATCATCGCTTTAATCTGGAGCGGTGCCACCCACAGGATGTCGTAGTTGTCGGAAACGTTTTCCAGCGCCATGTTACGGAAGAACTCAACGGCATCGCGGCCGATGGCGGGGTTTGTGGTGATGAAAGAGAAGTCGGTGTAGAGCCGCGCCGTCTTCTCGTTGTAATTGCCCGTGCCGAGCTGGGTAATGTATTGCAATCCTTCAGATGTGCGGCGCGTGATGCTGCAGATCTTGCTATGAACCTTGAAGTTGCGGAAACCGTAGATTACCTTGCACCCAGCCTGTTCAAAGCGCTGCGACCATTCGATGTTGTTGCTTTCGTCGAAGCGGGCGCGCAGCTCGAACAGCGCCGTCACCTCTTTGCCTGCTTCAGCCGCGGCGATGAGTGCTTCGGCAAGATGCGATTGGCTGGCGAGGCGGTAAAGCGTGATCTTGATCGAGATCACCTGCGGATCGGCGACCGCCTCACGAAGCAGCTGAACGAAGGCGTCCATCGTTTCGTAAGGATAGGAAAGCAAAACTTCGTTTTCCGCTACTTGATCGATAATGCGGCGATTGCGGTCGAGCGTCGCCGGCCATTGGGGCGAAAACGGCACGTTCACGAGCATTGCGCGTTTCTTTTCGGGCAGAAGCGAGCCCAGCCCCCAGGTGTAGCTCATGTCGAGCGGCACGGCGGTTACATAGCTCTGATGCTCCTTCAGCCCAAGCCGCTTAAGCAAAAGAGGCTTGATGGTAGAGGAAAGCTCCCTCTCGCTTTCGAGACGCACGGGTGCGAGGCGTGAACGTTTCTTCAGAATGCGCTTCATGTGTTCGCGATAGTCTTCATCCTGCTCGTCGGTGCCTTCGGTGGCGTCAAGGTCGGCATTGCGTGTGACACAGATGACATTTGTGTGCTTCACGCGATACATCGAGAAAATGTCGGAAGCCACCATTTCGAGCGCATGCTCCAGAAGGATGAAATGCAGCCCCTTGCCTGGGAGGATGATCAGCCGCTCGCATTGACGGGGGAGAGGGATCAGCCCGAGGGTAGCATCTTCCGCCCCAAGGTTCTTGCTGTTCTTCCCCTGCTTCGATCCGCTCTTATCCTTATCGGCTTTGCTGCCTTTCCCGTCACCTTTCCCATCGCCCTTGCCCTCAGACTTGCTTTCGCTTTTCGCTGCTTTCGAAGCCTGTTCGTCAAGGCGGACGACGATGTAAAGCGCACCGTTTTCCAGATGGGGGAAGGGATGACGCGCATTGATGATCTGCGGCGAAAGGAAGGGAATCACGTTATCGTCGAGGTACTGTAAAACGAACTCGCGTTGTTCATCGTCGAGGTCTTCGGGGCGAAGCTGATCGATACCCTCTTCGTGAAGAAGCGCCCGAAGGTCTTCGTAGGTTTGTTCATAGTAGCCATAAAGCTCGTGGCAACGGGCATAGATCGCATCGAGTTGTTGCGAAGGGGTCATGCCCGACTTCGAATCGATGATTGATTTTTTGACGAGTGAAAGGTCGGTAAGGCTGCCAACGCGCACCATGAAGAATTCTTGGAGGTTGCTCCAGAAAATCGAGATGAAATTCAGCCGTTCGAGAAGGGGCACTGTAGGGTCGGCGCCTTGATCAAGCACGCGTTTGTTAAATTCAAGCCATGAAAGTTCGCGATTTTGCATGTAGGGGGAATAGACCGCCAGGTCCTTATCGCTTTGCGCCATGTGATTTCCTTCCCAAAAGCGCGGAACACCAAGCAAACCTCACGATAGAGCACCGTTTTGAGGAAGGCTCTCAGGTAGGTGCCTAACGGTGGGGAAACGCCTTCCCGCTAGTTTATATCATCCGAGAGCATCCGCTCCAAAAGGTAGCCTTCCCGTAAGCCGAAACGGCAGATATTGAGGCGTTTTGCGCCAAGGCGCTCCATGAGCGTTTGCACAATCAAGCAGCCTGGTCCGCCGGTATGCATGCGTTCGGGGATCGCTTTGGCAGCTATGTGGGCAAACTTCGGACGGTCTTGCAACATGAGGTCGCAGAGGCGGTCGAGCTCCTCACGCGAAAGCGATTTCGGCTTCGCAGAGCTATCGTTGAAGGCGACGTTATAGAGCTTGGTTGCCGCACGCGCGCTGCCGCCGATGCCGTAAAGCTGCTCGGTCTTATAGGCATCGAGATTGCTGACACCATCAAGGGCATGCGAGAAAGCGTTCTTGATAGTGCGCGCCTCTTTCGGCGTCGGCAACACCTCCGACACCATTTCGGCATAGGAGGAAACGCTTCCTATTCCGAGGCTGACGCCGCTTACATCGCAACCTTTGACGATGGCCGTCAGTTCGGTGGAGCCGCCGCCGATATCGATAAGAGTTCCTCCATCGATTCCGCGGTCGTGCGTTGCGCCGACAAATCCGAGATAGGCCTCTTCGGTGGCGGAAAGCAGGTGAATCGGAGCGCCGATGATAAGCTCGATTTCACGCACCACGCTCGATGAGTTCTTGCAGTTGCGCAAGACGGCCGTCGCGAAGATATCGATGCGGCGGCACGAGAAATAGGCGGCGCGGCTCAAATGGCCGCTCAGCACCTCGGCGGCCTTCTTCACGCCCTCGGGGGTGAACACGCCGTCTTCAACATAGGATGAGAGGCCGGCTATCACCTTATCGTTGATGATGGAATGGAAGCGGGTGATGCCCTTTTCGCGTTCCACCTCGAAGATCACGAGGCGGATCGAGTTTGAGCCAAGGTCGATGACGCCATAAACTGCCATAATGTTTCCTTCGTTTGCGATGTTTTCCCGAAAGCTATTATAGAATAGCGGTAATAGTCAGCGGTAACGCGAAGAAGAGCGCTTGCGATTCTGAAAGGTTTAACCATGCTCGAGAAAATCAATTTCGATGAACCCTCAATGACAAAAGAGGAATATAAGCAGCCCTATGACGAGCTGATGAAACGCCTCGTGGTGCTGCAGCAGCAGGCACGAACGGAGGAAATCGGCCTCGTCGTGCTCTTTGAAGGATGGAACGGCGCCGGAAAGGGCAGCCGCATCTCGGATTTGATGTACAATCTCGATGCACGTTCGACCTCCGTATTCGTCGGCATCGACATCGACCGCGACTCGGCGAAGAAATTCCCCGGGCGCGATTGGGGCGTGACCGATTACTTCCCCCTCATGCAGGACTATTGGAAGGCGCTTGGCGAACGCGGCACGATCACCTTCTATGACAAAGGTTGGTACTCCAAGGCCATCCAGCAGATGATGAGCTATTCGCCGGGCAAGTTGCTCGTGCCGGGGAAGGATGATCGTCATTATCTGGACAGCATCAAGGATTTCGAGCAGCAGCTTGCCGACAATGGCTACAAGGTCGTGAAGTTCTTCGTTCACATGAGCAAGAAAGGCCAACGCAAGCGCCTTGAGCGCCTGCATGACGACCCCGTGACGCGCTGGCGCGTTCCTGAGAAGAAGCTGCTTTCGGTTACCGACTACAAGCAGGAATATGAGCTGTTCGACCGCCTGCTCGAGGGAAGCGATTTCGATTTCGCGCCGTGGATCCTCATCAACGGTGAGGATAAACGTCGCGCGAACCTCACTATCACGCGCACGCTCGTGAATGCGATCGAAAGCGCTTTGGCCGAAAAGCGGGTGCGTGTGAAGGCTCAGGCGACGCAAAGTGAGCCAACCCAGAGCGAGGCATCGTGCGATGTGCCTGCAAGCCCCGCGCTCACGACGAGTTTTGACGAGCCGCTCGATCCGTCGCTTGTCATCGAGGGTGTGTCGCCTGAAGTGGCGCGAGAAAACGCCGCAAAGGCACGTGTGCAGCATTCGTATGCGCCGAAGGCCTCGCAGTTCCCGATTGTCGAGAACTATCCGCAGGTGGACACCATCGAGACGGATCTCACAATCGATGAGGAGGATTATCGCAAGCAGCTGAAAGACCTGCAAGGGCGTCTCTTCCGCTTGGAGAACATCATGTACCAGCGGCGCGTTCCGCTCATGATTATGTATGAGGGCTGGGATGCAGCCGGAAAGGGCGGCAACATCAAGCGCGTGGCGCAGGCCCTCGATGCACGTGCGTACAGCATCTTCCCCTCGCCGGCGCCCACCAAGCCCGAGCTCATGCATCCGCATCTGTGGCGCTATTGGACGCGTTTGCCGAAGGCAGGCCATGTGGGAATGTATGACCGCTCGTGGTATGGGCGCGTGCTCGTTGAGCGCGTGGAGGAGATTACCGAGCCGGCGGCTTGGGCGCGCGGCTACGACGAGATCAATGCGTTCGAGTACGACTTGGTGGACTGGGGCGCGATTCTCCTGAAGTTCTGGGTGAACGTGAGCCCGCACGAGCAGCTGCAGCGCTTTAAGGATCGCGAGCAGGATCCGACGAAGCAGTGGAAGATCACGCCGGACGATTGGCGCAACCGCGATAAGTATCCGCAATACAAGAGCGCCATCGACGACATGTTCCGCCTGACCTCGACCACCTATGCGCCGTGGATCATCCTCGAAAGCGACGATAAGCGCTATGCGCGCATCAAGGCGCTCAAGATCATCGTCGACGCCCTTGAGGATCGCCTCGAAGAATAGCCTAGGAATAAAAGAAGCGCCTTTGGCATGAAGCCAAGCGTAGCGTTATTCGCTACAATATGCGGCTATGTCTAAAGCGATCGATCCAAGCGTTTATCGTGCGATTTTGCGCGTGAAAAGCGCCTACGTCTTCGACGGGGCAGCGCTTCTCATGCGCTTTTACACCTACATGATGAACATCGGCACCATCACGATGCTGACGCTTTCGGGCTATTCGTTTTTGAGCGCGGGGCTTGTCTCGTCGCTCATCGCGCTTTCGACGTTTCTCATCTCGCCGCGCATATCCAAGCTGATTGACGAGCGGGGGCAGCGCAAGGTCATCCCTTGGGCGGCGCTTGTCACGGTTGGCGGGCTTACGGTGATGCTGCTATGCGTTGCGCTACGCGGGCCCGAGTGGTTGCTCTTCGCTGCGGCGATTCCCATGGGCTTTGCGCCGAACCCGCAGGCGCTACCGCGTGCGCGCTGGACCTACCTCATTCGCACCGGCAAACTCGGCGATGCGGCACCCGATCTACGCACGATGTTTTCCTATGAGGGCGTTTTGGACGATGCAGCGTTCATGTTCTCGCCGGCTATTTCGATCGCTTTGGCGACGACGATTACGCCGATCGCGGGCCTGCTGGCGGGCGGCATAGGCTTTCTGGTGGGGAGCGTCGTCATGATATGCGCTCGGTCGACCGAGCCGATCCCCGGCTGGGGGAGCACGACGGGGGAAGAGCTGGATGGCGACGGGGGCGACGAAGGTGAAACGTTTCTGGGGGAGATTGCCGACAAGCGTCAGAAGAGCATTTTCCGCACTTCGACGGTCGTCCGCATTCTATTCGTGCTGACTTTCCTTCTCGGTGCGTTCTTTGGCATCTTCGACACCTCAACAGTGGCACTTGCCGAAGAGATCGGCGACCCCACCTTTGCGAGTGTGGTTCTGATGGCCTCGTCGTTTGCCTCGATGATCATGGGTTTTGTCTTTGGGATGCTGCGCCTGAACGCGCCGCAATATAAGCAGCTCATCGCGATCGCGGTGACAATCGGGCTCATGTACGGCTGTATGATCTTCATCGAAACGCCCGAGATGCTGTTCATCGTCTCGATCGTCGGTGCGCTGTTTTACGCTCCGTATCTGATCGTTTTGAATGCAAGCTGCGAATGCGCCGTTCCCGGGAAACGGCTCACCGAGGCAATCACGTGGATGAACGCGGGCGGCACCTGTGGTTTGGCGCTCGGGCCGACGCTCGGGGGATTTCTCATCGACCTTTCGGGTGCCACCTTCGCCTTCGATCTCGGGGGAATCATCGCCCTCGCCATCCCGGTCGTGGTTCTCGTATTCGCCAAGACTCTCAAGCGCGACATCCGCAACAATCATCTGGCATAGGGCAAGCCGCTCGGATACCCTCCATCGCTTAGACTACGAGGTAGTTATCAGACTTCAGGAGAGACCAGCCATCGAAAACCGCCAGAGGCATTACAGCGTCATACGAAAAAGAAGCGGCCGAAGGGAGGCCGCTTCTTAGATGAAAGAGGGGATGCGGTTATGCGTTACACGTATCCCATGTGCTCAACAGCACTTCCTAGTCGAACTTGCCCGATGCAATATCTTTGCCGAGGACATAGGGCAGCGTGACGCAGGTTGCACCGTAGTTCATGCCCTCCATCGCAAAGGTGTAGGTTCCAGAATAGAAGTCGCCGATCATCGAGCCGACGTTGAACAGTCCTTCGATGGGCTGGTCATCAGCATCGCAGACCTGCATGTCGATGTTGGTGCGCAGGCCGCCGAGGCTCGTGAGGAAGCCCGGGGTGAAGGCACAGCCGTAGAAGGGGCCTTCGGTGATTCCGACCATGAGCGAGGCATCCTTATAGAAGTCGGTGTCCTCGCCGGCAGCACACAGCTCGTTGTAGTGGTTGACGGTGTCGATCGTCGACTCCGGAAGGCCAAGCTTGCTGATCACCTCTTCGACCGTGTCTGCCTTCACGATGCCGAAGCCCGCATCATCGTTGTCCCAGCTCGCGATGAAGTCTTGCGGAGTGTCGTAGTAGGTCTGATAAACGGCGTTCGGCTTCACCCAGCGGCCGTCATAGGCATCGGTTGCCCAGTTGGTTGCCCAAATGCAGTAGGCGGTCTTCTGCGGAAGGTGAAGGATGGTCACGCAGGCGGTGCCGCCGAGCACATCCTCATTCATGAAGCGGTTGCCATTCGCATCCACCATAAGTCCGGTGTGAGAGGTGTAGGGCTGGCCGGCGGGCAGGTTCGGGCGGCCAAGCATCATAACGTTCGACTGCGTCTTCTGCCAAGCAGCTCCGATCCACAGGCCCATCTTCTGACCCTCGCCGGGCATGAGGCCGCCCATCCAGAGACCTTGGTCGTAATTGACTTCGGTGGTGAAGTCGCAGAGATCAACGCATTCGGGGCAGTAGCAGGTCATCATGTCCTTATCATGCGAGAAGTCGCCCGTTGCAAGGATGATGGCCTTGCTGGCCTCATATTTCGTGTATTTGCCGTCGGAAGTTGAGGCGATGATGGCACTTACGCGGCCAGTGTTGTTGTTCTCGCGAATGAGTTGCTCGCCCTTGGTCTCCCAATGAATCTCGCCCTTGAGGTCTTCGGCGATGTAGCGTGCGAGTTCGTTGGCGATATAGGGCTCGCCGGTGCCAACCTGTGCCTCAAGCTCGGATTCCTCCATGTAGAAGGCGTGGGCGGCAGGCGGAGCATACATCGGATCTTCAGGACCGTAGACCGGACCAGACTCGATGGTGCACTTGATGTTGGCCTTCGCGGCGAGGTCGATAAGCCATTGAATCGCTTCCTCGGAATTGTTGTAGTACTTGTACCACCATGCTGGGGCGATGTTGCCGCCGTTGGCGAGGTATTGCGTGCGGTAGAACACCTTCGGATCCTGCTTGGGAAGGCCGAGCTCCTGCATAACAGAAGAATACACGCCGTTGTTTGAACCACCGCGGGATACGGCTGCCTTCGAAGCCGAGATCAGCACGGTGTCAAGACCATTTTCCAAGCACGATGCAGCGCTTACCAAACCGCTCATGCCGGCGCCGACAACAACGACTTCTGCCGAAACGGTTTCGGCGATCTGGTCATCCGGAATCGGCTCGGGCGCAATTTCGAACGACCACTTCTGGGATGCGGTATTCACGCCGCCGGTGGATCCAGCTTGCGTGCTTCCGGTGTTGCTCGCTGCAGTGCTCTCTGCCGATGCATTGGTGTTCGAGGCGCTTTGCCCCGAAGAGCATGCTGCCAGCGAACCTGCTGCCGCGATGCCGGCTGCGCCAAGCGCAGCACCTTTCAGGAAGTCTCTCCGGTTCAGTTCTGTAGCCATGTTTTCCCCTTTCTTTGGATACAGAGTTGCATAACGGAAACATCGATTCATTCTCGTCGAAGGGCGAAACAACGGCACTACCTGATTTGAGTAGTTTTTTCTGTTGGGATTTTTTGAGAAACTGCTGAATAGTTCTTGTTACCCTGTCGTTATAATTGAGGAACATGAACAAGGGCGACCATGATGAAAGCAAAAAACGTCACGCGAAGGGGACATAAGGAGGGCGCGTGAAACGATGGCGTGAGCCGGCGCTTCTGCTGCTCGGCTATGGATTGTTCCTCTCGTTTACGTCGGTGTCTTTGTGGGGCGGATACACGACGCTTATCCCCGCGATCGTTTCTTCCGATCTGCTTTGGCTTGGTGAATATTTTGCCCGCAATGTTTCGTTTCCTCTCACGCTTTTGGCCATAGCGACTTTCGCTTATTTCAGGCGTGGCATTCGCCTCAGTTGGCTTGTTGGCATCGGATTTGCCCTCTATATTGTTGGAGGGGCCCTTCTCTTAACGCTCCTTGTGGGAAATGTTTCAGTGGGCGATTGGTTGTTTTTCGTCGGTATTCTGTTTGGAATAGCGTCCGCCTGTATGTTCAGCGCGTTTACCGTACTAATCGCCGGACAAAACGGCTACATAGCCGGCATGGTGGTGCTTTTAGCAGCGGCGGTTTCCGCCATTGCGTTTTTCCTTATCGGCCTCATCCCGAGTCCGGCTTACTATTGGGTGGAATTTCTTGGAGTACTGCCCGCGATTCTTATCATCATGGTGATGACGCGAAGGGCCGCGATGGGAGAGTTGCGGAAGGATACGGCGCGAAACGAGAAGGATGATTCTGAGACGCTGGGAAAATCTGTCGCATCAGTAAAGCGGGAGGAGCGTGACCTCTACCACAATGCGGCAAAAGAACTCTGGCGGTCACTTCTCTGTGTGGCGTTCACGGCGTTTATCGTAGGGCTCTTTCGTTCGTCGACCTCTGCCGATGCAGAGGCGCTTTACCAAGTGAATCAGGGCAATATGATCGGCCTGCTCATCGCTTCGGTGGTTTTGCTCTTTTTCTGGCATGCCCTCTATTTTCGCGTTGGCCTGACGAATGTCTATCGCGTGCTGTTCCCTCTCACCACAACGGTTTATTTGCTGCTTCCCCTGTTTGAGAGCGAGTTCAGCAACGTGCTGCTCTATTTCGGGTTGACCGTGTTCTCCATCGCGTCGTCACTCATGGTGGTTTCTTGCATTCGTACAGCAGAACGACTTCGCCTTGATGCGATAATCGTATACGGCTTTTTCGCCTCGGTTGTTTATGGAAGCCTCTGCGTAGGAACGGTCGTCGGCCTCATATTCAACGAAACGCACAACACAACGATCCTCTTTGTAATCGCCCTTTTGGTGATTTATCTCTTGTCGTTGGCGATGGCTCTAACGCGTCGAAAGAGAAAGGGCGAGCACTCGCAGGATAATAAGACGCGAGTTGCTTTAGAGGCAAAGGGAGCTACAGAAAAGGAAGTGAACAACGCGAACAGCGGAGAGAGCGAGACCGAACACCAATGCGATCGGGTCACGCAACGCTATGGGTTAACGAAGCGCGAAGATGAAGTATTGCGGTTGCTTGCAAAAGGCCGAGATGCGCCGTTTATCGCGAAAGAGCTTTATATATCGCAAAATACGGTGCGCTATCATATCAAGAACATCTTTGCGAAAACGGACGTTCATTCCCGCCAAGATCTTCTGAACTTGATTGAGCGGGAATTGATCGATTAGGAAACGAGCGCTTGGAGATACGAAAGATGGATTCGCAAACAAGCGTGATCGTCGGCAACTATGTGCTCATCGGCTGCTGCGCGGTCTATCTCGTTTGGTGGTCGATAGCTTTCAATCCACGATTCTCGCCCTCGCTTGCGCCGAAGGTGATTCTTTTCCTGGTGCCGCTTGTCTTAGGCGTCGTCATCGTCGTTATGGCGATCATCGGCATGGTTTGCTATCTGTGGTACTGTCGTCTCAACGAGATGCCAGCATTTTTCATTGGGATGGTGCCGCTTGTTTTGTTTGCAATTTCGATGCTCACGACAAATCTTCTGGCACGGTAACTTCTGATCTTCTGCAGTAAGAGAAACCTAATCGCAAAGCTTCACCTTGGCCAAATAATCATTCATCGCCTCAACGCTCATCGCCTTGATCTGCGGATTCGATAAAAGCTTCTTGTCGCTCGTCACAAGATAGTCGACATCGGCTAATTCACCGGCTCCGACAATAAGGCCATCTTCGTAATCAGGCACGATCCCTTTGCTCTTCCGAGCCATCCAAACCACTCGCTCGTCGATCGGTAAGCTCACAGCGTTTTGCATCATGTTATCGATACAGCCCCACGCATACTCACGGATGGAAAGCGCCTGTAGATCGTTAAGCTCGTTGTCTGGTTGGCGAACAGTCCTTTTAAGGGCTTTCATGATAAGGTAGTAAACATCCTTGGTGCTCAACGGGCTATAAGTGATTTGCGCATCAGCGTCTAACAAGCAGTCAATTAGTTCATAAGCTTCACGATTTCCCTTTCGGTCAGGCAGATAGTAATCAAGCCATACGTTTGTATCGATAAGAACGGTAAGCGTTCGCTTTGCGTTCATTCCCAACCCCTCTCCTTGGCAAGCTCCTCCATGGCCTCTTCGTAAAGAGCACAATCAGATTCATAATCCGAAGGCATCTCGGTAAGCCGATATACGCCTAAAGCTTTCAACGATTCAACGAGCGACGCTTGGAACTGCTCATTGCGCTCACGGCGCTCTTTACGAAGAAGAGCCGCTTGCTTTTCGCTGTCTTTATCTTTAAGGAGACGTTCCAAGAGTTCGCGGGATTCATCGTCCTCGCTTGTCGCCACACGATAGAGTCGTCGGAGCGCTCCCGATGGGGTATATCCGTAACGAGAAAACACCGCATCGCCGGCTTTCTTTTGGTCTGCGTCGATTCGAACATTCATTTGTACGGCATGGCTCATGAGAAGCTCCTTTCTGGTGCTAGCAGTATAGCACTTTAAAAAGAAATAGCGCGAAGGCTTTATATTCAGGAAGTCTGCTCTGAGGTTTTCGGAAGCTCAAGGGACTTTTTGTCAGGTTTTTCATCATTTCGATACGTCGATTTTGCCATTTATTTTCATATTATTTTGATATTTAAACATTCTAATATTAATAAGTTAGAAAAATGTTAAAATAATGCGAAAAAATGAGAAAAGAGGAAGAATAATGACCTTTGTCGAAACTTCGACCGTAGAGCTTAAAAGGATGTTCACGCCTTCGTTGAAGAAGGAAATTGTCGCATTCGCAAACAGCGAGGGCGGCACGATCTATATCGGCGTAGAGGATGACGGCAACGTCATAGGTGTTGAAGATGCGCAGCGTATCGCCGACTCCGTGAACACCATGATTCACGAGGCGATTGCGCCTGATCTCAGTCTTTTTGCCGAGGCCCATGTCGAACGATTTGAGGACGTCGATCTGGTGGTCGTTTCGGTGCACCGTGGACCCGACCGTCCCTATTGCATAGCAGGCAAGGGGCTTCGCCCTGAAGGAGTGTATGTTCGTCTCGGGACGAGCGCGCAGCCTGTTTCCTTCCGTGATATTCGCCGTATGCTTCGGGAGATGAGTGGCGATACGTTCGAAAACACACGCTCGCTTGAACAGGGGCTTACCTTTTCACAGGCGGAGAAAGTGTTCAACCGGAGGGGGATCGATCTGGGGGAAGCTCAGAAAATCACCTGCGGGCTTGTCGAGCCTGATGGGTTTTTCAGCAACC
>CANQTB010000039.1 GCA_947626665.1 uncultured Eggerthellaceae bacterium | reverse complement strand
GACGAAAAAGATGATCAGGAGCAGCAGGATCACCGTGATCATCGTGGTTCGCGTGTTCGGCTGCTGAAGCTGCGGTTGCTGTTGTTTTTTATTATCTGCCATAGGTAAGCCTTATCGATAAACATCCGTTTTGAGAACGCCGACATAGGGAAGGTTGCGATACCGCTCCGCATAATCAAGGCCATAACCGACGATGAACTCGTCAGGACATTCAAAGCCGATGTATTTGCAGGCTATATCCGCCTGCTCGCTTGTGCGTTTGCGAAGAAACGTCGCCACCTCGAGCGAGGCGGGATTGCGCGATGCGAGGTACTTCAGCAAATACTTCAACGTAAGCCCCGAATCGAGGATATCCTCGGCGATGACAACGTGGCGGCCGGCGATATCGGTTGAAATATCTTTCAACACGCGCACGACGCCCGAGCTCTTCGATCCATCGCCATATGACGAAATCGCCATGTAATCCATCTCGACAGGAAGGCGAACCGCTCGAGCGAGATCGGCCATGAAGATTGCGGCACCACGCAAAACGGAGATCATCACGAGCCCGCGGCTGCCGGCCACCTCCGCATAGTCGTTGGTGATGGCGGCTCCGATTTCATCCACCCGCTTCGCTATCTCTTCTTCGGTAAACAGAACCTGCGCTATATCTTCATGCACGTTTATGCTCTCAATCCCCTTGCTTGTTCGGAGGAAATCCCCTTTTCAATAAAGTTCAAAAGCAGTTTACCAAAGAGCTTGCAAAGAACGCCAACAATACGGAAACAGCTGGGTCACGCCACGTGAAATCCACGGAAGAAGAAAGGGAAATCCTTTAGAAGGCGCGTTACAGGAAGCCCGATAACCGTATCGAGATCGCCATCAATGCGCTCGATAAGCGCTGCTCCCTTGCCCTGCGCAGCATAGGCTCCCGCTTTATCGAATGACTCCCCCTCATGCAAATAATCATCGATCTCTTCGTCGGAAAGAGCTTTGAACGTCACCGCGGAAGTATCGGCAAAACTCCGAAAGCCGATCGACACGTTGTCGGAGCCGGCTTCTTCCTGCGCACCGTCAGGCGCTTTACCCTCTCGCCCCGAGGCATCCGTCGCAGCGCCGCCTGCCTCGATCAGCCAAAGCGACACGGCGGTAATCACCTCATGCGTTCTGCCGGAAAGCTTACGCAGCATCCCCTTCGCATGGGAGTAATTACGCGGCTTCCCGAACACTTCTCCATCAAGAACGACGACGGTATCGGCGCCTATCACAAGCGTAAGGCCTTCCGTCCCTTCGGCAAGGAGCTCTTGCACGATAGCGCCCGCCTTCCTTTCGGCAAGCCTTTTCGTCGCCTCCGCAGGATCGCACCAGAGGCTTTCTTCGAGCGTCTCGTCAACAGGAGTTATCGGTGTTCTCACGCTGAAAGCGACACCCGCATCCTCCAAGAGTTGCTTGCGACGGGGGCTTTTGCTTGCAAGCAATATCGTCGGGAAAGCGGATTCGCTTGCTTCCGTATCTTGATCGTCCTTTTTTCTTTGAGCACTTTCCGCCATCAGGCGACTCCCTTTCCCTGCTCCCGATTTCCGTTCGGTGGTTTACGCGCCTTTGCGCGAGGCCTTGTCGTTGCCCGCCCGTTTTCTCCGTGTACGAAAATCTTCCATCGGCTCTACGAGCACGCCCCGTTTATTCGCGCTCACCGCGATATTATGCTGGATGTTTGCAACATAACCGCTCACGGGCAGCCCTTTTTCATCAAACGCAGCAAGAAGCGCCTCGATTGATGACGCTTCGACGCGCGCATCGGCGCCTATCATCGATTGCAACGCACGGAAGACTACCCGGCGCTTAAGTGTGCGTGGAGCCTGACCAAAAGCGGGAAGCAGACGAAATCCCCGTTCGTCCACGCCTGCCAAGCCAAAATCATCGAATGTCTCGCGACGGTGCGCCTCCGAGAAGCACACCTCAGCGTGAGGCGTCTCATCGCGCAATGCCTCAAGTCTCTCATCCGCCAAAGCGATCAGCGTTTCGCTCGCCAGACGAGCAGCCTCCGCAGCCAAATAGTCGTCCTCATCGGCGATAAGGTTCATCGTCCGTATAAGAACCTCATCTACCTGCGGATTCCATTCCTTTGCCGCAGGTACCATCCGATGGCGCACAAAAGCGCGGAAGCGATCCGTATGGGCATTCGTGGCATCTTCGCGCCAAAGCGCACCGCCCTCATCGCGAACTACCTGAGCATCATCGCGCATGGCTGCTTCATCGGCATGTGCCTCGGCCTCGTTCTCTTTGGCACGCTGAGCTCGTTCGCGAATGAAATCGCGCAATTCGCTTCGCCCAACATCAAGCAATGGCCGCGCTACGGCGTTATTGCGATAGCGCATCGCGCGAAAGCCTCCGGGGCCGGTGCCGACGATAGAGCGCATATAGAAATTTTCGATGCGATCGTCCACCGTGTGGGCCGTGAAAATGCGCCCGTCACGGACGGGGCATCCCGCGCGGAGGCAAAGTTGCTCCAGCGCTTCATGGGCGGCAAGATAGCGCTGCTGGCGTCCGAAGGCTTCAACGTTGCACCCGCTCTCGTGGGCTTTATCGGCCACATTCACGTCGTAGGAATAAAACGGCATATCGAGAAGTTGCGCGAGCTCCGAAACGAAAGCCGCATCACCATCCGATTCCTCGCCGCGAAGATGATGGTTCACATGAACGATGCCGCAAAGCCCGAGCTTCCCCTCGCGATGCAAGCAGTCGCACAAATAGGCAAGCGCCGTGGAATCAGATCCACCCGAAACCATGAGCAACACGGCAGTTTCGGCATCGGCCATATGATAGCGCTCAATCGTGTCGAGAACCTTTTTCTGTATGCTGGCTTTCATATGATGCCTCCTCGCTCAAAGGTGACCGCCTTATGACATTGTAGCTTTTGAGAAAGGCAAAAATATTGCTGTGTTACCATAGAGCACGATTCATACAGCGTATCGGTTTTGGAGCCGAATGTTCAGAGATAGGAGAAAGCATGAATCAATATTCCAATACCGTAAAGGGCCTCAGCATTGCCACGATCGTGCTGAGCGCGCTCTGGCTGTGCATCATCCTCTTTGGACTCGTGTTCGCCGGCATCGGCAATCAGGTTCTCGATTCCTCGATCGCGCAACTCATCTTCCAACTCCAAAACGACCCCGAGATGATGTATGACCTCAACGCTTCCGGCATGACAGTCGACCAACTCGTCGCTACTGTCCAGATGGTCTATTCGGTCATTTGGATCCTGCTTCTTTTCGAACTCATCGCCGCAGTCGTGAGCTTGCTCGCAGGCATCTTCGGCGTAACGGGATCGCGCATCCCCGAACGCTTCGGACGCATCTTCGGTTGGTCGCTTGCCGGCGCCATCCTCGCATTCTTAAGCGGACGCATCATCACGATGATCATCCTGATCATCCTCACCGTCTTCGCGCATAAGGCAAAGACTGCCGCAGCGGCTGCCACTCAGGCGCAAAACGTTTACTACCAGCCGGTCTACCAGCAGGCCTATCAGCAAGCCGGCCAGCCTCAGGGCCAAGCGCCGGATTACGTGTATGGCTATGATCCGGCAACCAATCAATATGTCGCAATGAATGCAAACGGCACACAGCCCTACGCTGCGCAACCCGAGACCTATGCACAACCGATATATGCCGCCGAAGCTCAACCGGTGCAACCGGTGATGCAGCAGCCCACCTCTATACCGGAAGCTCAGCCCGCTGCGCCGCAACCTGAAACGCAGCCCGTACCGCAGCAACCCGCCGCGCCTGCTTCGGCCCCCGAGAACAAAACCGAGCAAGGCTGAGTAAAACCCAGTAAAACCGGGGTGCATCTTGAAGAGGAAGCGAGCTTTTGAGGCCCGCCTTCCTCTTCAATATTCTTACATGGAAAAGAACGTTTCGGCCGCGTGCTCGTAGAACCCCTTTGCCTTGTAGCGCAAGAGCGTCGTGTCGTTTTCGCCTCGTTTGATGTAAACGCGCCTCACGGGATGTTCGAAGACGAGCATCTCACCGTCGACGAAAAGCGTCGCCTCGCGATTCGCCGCATTGTCGGGCATCTCCACCTCTACGATATCGTTGTCTCCGGTGACGACGGCTCTTGTCTGCAACGAATGCGGAGCAATGGGGACAACGACAAGCCCACGGTAACTCGGAGCCACCAAGGGCCCGCCTGCCGAAAGCGCGTACGCGGTCGAACCCGTCGCCGTTGCGACGACCAAACCATCACCACGCATGGTTGCAAGCTTCGCATCGGCAATCGATATGGAAAACTCGATCATGCGCCCCAAAGCGCCACGTGTTATCGCGAGTTCGTTGAGTGCGAAAAAGCTCCTCCGCTTTCCTGTATTTCCGATGCCGTCGGACTCGACGATCTCACCGACAAGCTCATGCGTATAGGGGTCGATCTCACCTTCGCACACTACCTCAACGGAAAGATTTGCACGACGCTCAGCCACTGCATCACCCGACAAAGCTCCTGCAAGCACATCGATAACGCCATCAGTTCCCGGATTGGAAAGAAAACCCAAATGGCCGAAGTTGATTCCGAGAATGGGCTTGGCGATGTTCGCCATGAGCCGCGCCGCATGCAGCAGCGTGCCGTCGCCACCGAGGGCGACCGCGAGGTCAACTGTCGCCTCGTTGATCCCATGGCAACCCAAATTGTCCGGTTCGAAACCAACGTTGAGCTCGGTCGCATCGACGATATCGCTTTCTATCCCTTGGCTTTGACAGTAGGCGCTTAAAAGCAGCGACGCTTCGATCGCCTGCGGATTTGCGTTATTACGCACAACTACGATATGCATGAACGTCCTGCTTTCCACATTTGATATGATTGTTCATTATAACGAAAGCACATGAGAGGTCCTCGAAGGCTTAAGCCATGCCGCATATGAAGAAGGAATCAACACAACGTCACGGAAAGCACGCCCGCATTCCGGAGGATTCCCCTGCCCCCGAATTGGCGCCACAAGCCGAGGTAACGCAAGTAGAGATCGGGCAAAAGCCACCCGAGCAGAGAAACGTCGGGAGATCTGCGGCGATCATCAGCATCTGCACGATCATCTCGCGTATGACGGGGTTTTTGCGAACGTGGACGATGGCCTTTGCCCTTGGAGCCACCTTCCTTGCCTCGAACTATCAGGTGGCAAACAACCTCCCGAATATGCTGTACGAGCTCGTTTTGGGAGGCATGCTCGTCACGGCCTTTCTTCCCGTGTATCTCAGCTTGAAAAAACAGCTCGGGGAAAAACAGGGCAACGCGTATGCCTCGAATATCCTCACGATCGTCGTCTTGGTGCTCGGGGTGCTCAGCATTCTCTGTATGATCTTTCCTGCCGCGGTCATCTATACGCAGTCGTTTTTCTCGAATCAAAGCGAGATGGGGCTTTCGGTCTTCTTCTTCCAGTTCTTCGCGATCCAGATCGTGTTCTATGGTGCGAGCGCCATTGTCTCGGGCTTGCTGAACGCAAACCGTGAGTACTTTTGGCCGGCGATCGCGCCGGTTTTCAACAATATCATCGTTATTGCAACGTTTCTCGCCTATGCCTTCGTCGCACCCTCGAACGAAGCGCTTGCCATCTACATCATAGCGATCGGCAATCCGCTCGGCGTATTCATACAGATGGCGATACAGATTCCGGCGCTTGCGAAGCAGGGAATCCATATTCGACCTCGTATTGATTTCCACGATCCCGGGCTGCGCGACACCATTCGCATCGGCGCTCCCGCTATTTTCGTAACGATCTGCGAGTTCATCACCGTGTCTGCAGCGAATGCCGCTGCTTATGCCTTCCTCGACAATGGGCCTTCTGTCATAGCCTATGCGCGCCTATGGTTCACCTTCCCCTATTCGTTTTTGGCAGTTCCGGTGACTACTGCGATGTTCACCGAGCTTGCCGATATGGAGGCAGAACACAACACCCATGGCGTGATCGAGGGAATCATCGAAGGATCGCGGCAGATTCTTTTCCTTCTCGTTCCTTTCGCGCTTTATCTGATCGTGTTCGCCGAGCCCTTGACAACGCTTTACCATGTGGGCGCCTTCACGCCCGAAGCCGTTGGGGAAACGGCACGCTATCTTTCCGTGATGGCGGTCGCGCTTCCTTTCTATGGGCTGAACACCTACCTTCAGAAGATCTTCAGCTCGATAAGACGCATGGGCATTTTCTCGTTGCTCAACCTCATCGCGATCACGGCGCAGGTTGTTTTAAGCGCAGGATCAGCATGGCTGAAGCTTCAGGGCGCGCCCTTGCCAATCGAGATGATCGCTTGGGGCACCGTTGTCGCCTATGTGATCGGCGATGTGATTGAGCTTATCTATCTGAAGATCTATTACCGCCGGGTTGGCTCATTGCAAGCTTCCGTTGAAGATCGCAAAGCCGGCGATCTTGCCCTCGTGCTTCGTCTTACGCCTGTTGTTCTCGCCTTCCTTCGTGCGCTCGGCCTCGGTCTTGCCGGCGCTCTCGTCGGCGCTCTCGTTTTCACCGGATGCGGTCTTGTCTTCGGAGCGATGGGAGAAAGCGCACTTCGCGCTTTGATCTATGTGATTGCAAGCGGATGCTGCGCACTTATCGTTACATTCGGCCCCGCAGTGAAAATGCGCCTGCCTGAGGCCTCGTTTGTCACAGGATTGGTCGACCGCATCTTCCGTCGTCCTCGCCAGTAAAAACCCACCTCGGCCTCATCGCTTCGCCCCCCTTCCCCATCCCTTATCTCTTCGTCTCGCGCCATTCATCAGCGCCGAGCGGACGACAATGCCTCTAAAAGGCAAGTTTTGGCCAGCTTCCCCCAATTGGCCAAGCACCTTAAAGCAGGTTTAGAACTGCACGTAATAGCGTGGGTTCACCGGCTGCTCGTTTATCTCGATATTGAAGTGCAGATGGGGGCCGGTTGAATTGCCGGTTGAGCCGACGTAGCCGATTACCTCGCCCTGAGCCACCTGCTTTCCAACTGAGGTGCCGAATTGACTCATATGCATATAGACCGTACGAAAGCCATTGCCATGGTTCACGATAACCGTGTTTCCGCCGCCTCCATACCATCCGATATAACTCACAACGCCGGCAGCCGATGCTTTGATGGGCGTTCCCAACGCGGTGGCGAGATCGATCCCTGAATGGTAGGAATTCGACCACGCACGCCAGCCGAATTCGCTCGAAACGCGATAACCCTCAAGAGGAAGAGCGAAAAAGCCGGGGTTGGTGGTCTCGACATAACCTCCCGAGATGTTTTTGCGAGCCTCTTCCGCCAATCGCCGTGCCTCCTCTTCACGCCGACGCGCCTCTTCCCGACGCATGAGTTCTTCGTCTTCCGCAGCCTTCAGCATCGCCACCTCTTCGGTAACGCGCGTAAGCTCCTCTTCAAGGGCTTGCTGCGATGTTGCGATCTTCGCTTGGGCTGCCTCCACCTCTTTCATATGCTCCTCAGCAAGGGCCTGCTGCTTCTCACAGTCATCTTTCGCGTCTTGCGCCTCACGCCTCGCTTCCCCGCTTTTTTCAATCAAAGCAGCATCTTGTTCGGCGAGGCGATCCGCCATATCCCAATACGTGAGAAATTCGGCAAACGATTGAGAACCGAGGAGCACTCCCAAAAACGATGAGCTGCGCGACGAGCGGTAGATGCTTGCAGCTCGCTCCCCAAGCTGGCTTTGTAGCTGCTCTATGAGCTTTTCGGCCTCACGCTCACGCTTTGAGGCCTCCTTCGCGTTCCTTGTTGCTTGTTCGGCATCAGATTGGGCGCGATCGTATTCCGCCATCGCTTCGTTGTACTGCGTTTGAAGCGCATCGATGCTCCGCGCGATCTCGTCGGCCTCGGCCTGCTTCTCCGAACTCGTCGCGCCAAAGGCACATTCCGTCGCCAGAGACGGCGCGCCAGCGAAATGATACGAGGCGATCAACACCCCGCAAACCAATGAGGTAAAAGACGATGCCGCTAAGCTACGTGTTTTGTTCATCGCGTTCATATTGCACCCTTCGCCGTGTATTTCCCATGGCGAAATCATAGCAATAAGAACATTTGTTCGCTATATGGATACGCGAAAATCACAGATCTGTCGCATTTGTACCACAGCTTTGCCGGACTTTTGCCGTCCATTTGCCACGTTTGCGCCGCGACAATGAGAGACGCATTTTACGCCCAACAAAAAATGCCGCTTCCAACGAAACGGCACATTCAGCGATGATAACAAGCAGGGCCTTTTGAACTTCCCGCCGCAAAAGAATACGACGACGAATTTTTACAACGGTTTTGGATGCCCGGGTTCGATCGTGATGACAACAGGTCCGCCTTCGGTAATCGCAACCGTCTTTTCGAAATGGACGGAGGGCTTTCCGTCGCGCGTCCTCACAAGCCAACCATCGCTTCCGCGCTTTGTTTTATGGGTCCCCGCATTGATCATCGGTTCGATGGCAAGCACCATTCCGGATTCCAGCAAGAGGCCGCGATGCTGCTTCCCATAGTTGGGAACATTCGGCTCCTCATGCATCGCATGCCCAATGCCATGGCCGACATATTCACGCACCACGCTCATGCCCGCTTCTTCCGCCGTCCGCTGGATAGCGAATCCGATGTCGCCAAGGCGATTGCCAGACTTTGCTTGCGCTATGCCGGCATACAAGCAGGCCTCCCCCACCGCAAGAAGACGGGCTTTATCTTCGGAGACCGTTCCTACGGGATATGTCCAGGCATTATCCCCCACCCAGCCATCGACGATGGCACCCGTGTCGATCGAAATGATGTCGCCTTCGCGCAAAACCACTTTCGCAGAGGGAATGCCATGGACGATCTCATCGTTCACGGAAGCGCAGATGCTCCCCGGGAACCCGCCATAGCCCTTGAAGGCAGGGATGCCCCCGCGCGATCTGATGAACTTTTCGGCGATCTGATCGAGTTCAAGGGTCGTGATGCCCGGCCTTATCGCCTCCCCCACCACACGCAAAACTTCGGCAGAAAGACGCCCGGCGGCTTTCATAGCCTCGATCTCGCTGGATGTTTTCAGGATAACCATTGCGCCTCCCTCCAAGTTCGTAAAAAGCCCCGATTGCTCGGGGCTTTCCATGGTCGTTTAAGCTTTTCGCTGTTTGCAGCCGATGCCTATTCCGCCTGCGCGCTCACGGTGTAGTTACGCGTAACCGATGAATCGACGGGAACCGACGGACCCATCGTCGAAGCAATGTTGATCGACTTCACATAACGGCCCTTCGATGTCGGCGGCTTAACGCGCAGAAGCTCGTCATACACCGTGCCGTAGTTCTCGGCCAGATCCTCATCGGAGAAGCTCACCTTGCCGATGATCACATGGGCGATGCCGTAACGGTCGGCACGGTATTCCACACGACCGCCCTTCAGCTCGGTGATCGCCTTGGCAACATCGTTGGTGACGGTGCCGAGCTTCGGATTCGGCATGAGGCCACGAGGACCCAAGATCTTGCCGAGGCGGCCGACTTTGCCCATCTGATCAGGGGTCGCCACTGCGGCGTCGAAGTTGAAGATTCCCTTTTGAACCTGCTCGACCAGCTCGTCTGTTCCAACGATGTCGGCACCTGCCTCTTGGGCTGCACGAGCCGCGTCACCTTCGGCAAACACCGCAACGCGCACGGTCTTGCCGGATCCGTGGGGCAAGCTCACCGTGCCACGTACCTGCTGATCAGCCTGGCGGGTATCGATGCCCAAGCGGAAATGCGCTTCGATGGTCTCATCGAAGTTCGCCGTCGAGATCTGCTTGACGAGCTTCACCGCATCGATCGGAGCCAAAGGCTCTTCAGGAACCTGCTCCTTCGCCTGCAAATACTTCTTTGATTTCTTAGCCATAGTTTCTATCCTTTCGTGGTCGTCGCGGACGCCTCGGCGCCCTTCCACACCCCCGAAGGGGTTTTCAACAATTGTAAGCGCTCAGGTTGGCGCTAGTGAGTCAGCGAGGGTGTTTCCGGTGCTTCGGATTCCCCCGCCGCACGGCTGAGTGTGCTTCGCACACGAAGGCAAGTGCACAAGGGGGAAGATGGAGTGCCCGAAACGACCGCAGCGTCGGCTCGTTCCGACCGTCGCGTTAGCGCGGTCGGAACTAATAAGAGCGGCGTAAAAGCTAGTCCTCGTCGATGGTCTTGCCCTGAAGCATGGCGGCAACCTTGCGCGAGGGCACGTACTTCTTCTTCATCGGACGGCCTTCAACACGCACGCCCATCGAGCGGGCGGTTCCGGCGATGATGTTCATCGCGGCCTCAATGGTGTTCGCATTGAGGTCAGGCATTTTGATCTCGGCGATCTCGCGCAGCTGCTCTTCGGTGAGCGTTCCGACCGATTGAATCTGAGGGATTCCCGCGCCACTCGAAATACCGAGCTTTTCCTTGATCAGCACGGCCGCCGGAGGCGTCTTGCAGACGAAGGAGAAGGTTTTGTCTTCATATACCGTAATCTCAACCGGAATAATCGTGCCGGCTTGATCCTGCGTCTGAGCGTTGAACGCTTGGCAGAACTGCATGATGTTGACGCCTTGCGCGCCAAGTGCCGGACCAACCGGAGGAGCCGGATTTGCGGCTCCGGCCGGAATTTGCAGCTTCACGAAGCCGGTTGCCTTTTTCGCTGGAGGCATGGCAAGCTTCCTTTCTTGTAACTTCCTTCACGATGCTGCGCCTCAAAGGCGCCGCATCCCTCTATCTTCAAAAACCCTCTTCCGCGAGAAGCCCCTGTCCACTCAGGCACGGAAGGCGAGTTTTGAAAATGCACGTTAAATATGGGCCACCTGATCGAACGAAAGCTCGACCGGCGTCTCGCGACCGAAGATGGAAACCATCACCTTCACCTTGCCGGATTCGGGCGACACTTCCGAAACCAAGCCATCGAACTCCGCAAGCGGACCCGAAACAACCTTCACGGTCTGGCCCACCTCAAGCGTTGTCGAGGTCTTTTTCGGAGCCTCGCGGCTCGTGCGCTTCATGATTTTGTTGAATTCATCACGAGTGAGCGGCGCCGGATTTCCTTGGCTGCCGACAAAACCCGTAACACCGGGCGTGTTGCGGACAACCGCCCAGCTCCGATCATCAAGCTCCATCCGAACGAGCACGTATCCCGGGAAAACCTTCTTCTCGCTTTCGACGCGTCGTCCACCTTCTTTGATCTCGGTCACAACCTCAGAAGGGATTTCGATGCCGAAGACGTTGTTCTCAAGCCCCATCGTTTCGATGCGCGTTTCGAGGTTTTTTTTCACCTTGTTCTCATAGCCCGAATAGGTGTGGAGGACATACCATTTCTTCGCCATTATCCTCTCCTCCTATCATGCACCGAGACCGGCGACGAAAACGAGCACCGGCGTAATGATGAGATTGTCAAGTATGGCAACGAAGACGCCGAAGAAAACAAGCGCGGCGATAACAACGCCTGTCCAACGCAACACATCGGTGCGCGTCGGCCAAGTCACGCGTTTCATTTCCGCCTTGACATCCTTGAAGAAGCTGACGATGCGCCCGGGCTTCTTCTTCGGTTTCTCAGCCTTTTTCACCGCCTGATCCGAGGCCTTCGCCTTCTGCTTCGATGCATCGGATGAGGCAACTTTCTTTGTATTTCGAGACTCAGCGACGCTGGCGGCCTCGCCGGCATCCTTGCTTTTGCGAGAGAAGAACTTCCGTTTCGGTTCTTCTTGAGCCTCTGGCTGGGAATCTTTTTCCACAACCTGTGCGGCCGCTTCCGCGCGCTCAGCTTTGTTCTGGGCACGCCTCGCCTGCGCACGCGCTCGCTGTGTCTTTGATTTCTTCGCCATGAATATCCTTAACCCGCACAACTACCTAAAAATCATCTTGGCTTAACGCCAAACAAGCAGCCTCGCTTTGGCTGCTCGTACATCAAGCTGGCACGCCAGGAAGGACTCGAACCCTCAACTTTCGGTTTTGGAGACCGACGCTCTACCAATTGAACTACTGGCGTATCCTACAAACTTCAAAGCCTAACGCGTCTCGCGATGCAAGGTGTGCGAACGGCACCACTTGCAGTACTTCTTGAACTCGAGGCGCTCTGGGTTGTTTTGTTTATTCTTGGTGGTCGTGTAATTACGTCGCTTGCATTCCGTGCAAGCCATTGTCACCAACGTTCGCATCAATACTCCTTTTACTGTTCACACAGCACTCATACGCCATCAATTACGTGCCACTATACGTTTTCCATTAAGAACGCTTTACGAATCTTGGCAAACATAGCTGCGTACATCCGTTGCGTTTCCGATCAGAGCAGCATGCGGAGCCAACCATGTTGGCTCCGCATGTCCTTTTCCAAAAAACTTCGAAAGCCGAAAGCTACTTGATGATCTTGGTTACACGACCAGAGCCGACGGTGCGACCGCCCTCGCGGATAGCGAAGCGCAGGCCCTCTTCCATCGCGATCGGGTGAATCAGCTCACCGCGAAGCTCTACGTTGTCGCCAGGCATGACCATCTCGGTTCCCTCAGGCAGGTGCGCAACACCGGTAATGTCGGTGGTGCGGAAGTAGAACTGCGGGCGATAGCCATCGAAGAACGGGGTGTGACGTCCGCCTTCGTCCTTCGTCAGGATGTAGACCTGACCCATGAACTCGGTGTGCGGGGTAACGCTACCGGGCTTGCAGAGAACCTGGCCGCGCTCGATCTCCTCGCGCTTAATGCCGCGGAGCAGAACGCCGATGTTATCGCCAGCTTGGGCCTCGTCGAGGAGCTTGCGGAACATCTCGACGCCGGTGCAAACGGTCTTCTGGGTTTCCTTGATGCCGACGATCTCAAGCGGGTCGTTCACGTGAAGCACGCCACGCTCAACACGGCCCGTAGCAACAGTGCCGCGGCCGGTGATGGTCATCGTGTCCTCGACAGCCATAAGGAACGGCTTGTCGACATCGCGCTCGGGAGTCGGGATGTAGTTGTCGATCGCATCCATGAGCTCCCAGATCTTTGCCTGCTCAGCGGGATCGCCCTCGAGGGCCTTCAAAGCAGAACCACGGATGACCGGCGTGTCGTCGCCCGGGAACTCGTAGCTGTCGAGAAGCTCACGAACTTCCATTTCGACGAGTTCGAGAAGCTCTTCATCGTCGACCATGTCGCACTTGTTCAGATAAACGATGATATAGGGAACGCCCACTTGGCGGGCAAGCAGGATGTGCTCGCGAGTCTGAGCCATCGGGCCGTCGGTTGCAGCCACGACGAGAATGGTGCCATCCATCTGAGCCGCGCCGGTGATCATGTTCTTGACGTAGTCAGCATGGCCGGGGCAGTCAACGTGTGCATAGTGAC
>CANQTB010000038.1 GCA_947626665.1 uncultured Eggerthellaceae bacterium | reverse complement strand
GAGTTTAACTATCGTGAGCGCCCTCTCGCGGCCATGCAGTCGCTCGACAATGAGGGGCGCGTCATCTACATGGGAACGTTTTCGAAGTCGCTCTCGCCCGCACTTCGCATGAACTACCTCGTTTTGCCGCCTGCTCTTCTTGCAACGTGGCGCGAGGTGTATTGGAACGCCTACCCCGCCGTAGCCTGGCTCGGCCAGGAGGCGCTTGCCCGCTATTTGGCGGATGATCGGCGCGCGCGGCAGCTAAGGCGCCTTCATGTGCGGTGCCGGAAAAAATACGAGCTGCTTACGGCAACATTGCAGAAAACTATGGGGGATCGCATTGAGATCATCGAGAGTGGAGCCGGCCTTCATCTGCTCGTGAACGTGTTTGATGGGCGAAGTCAGGGCGAGCTCATCGCGCTTGCGAGAGCGGCAGGTGTGCGCGTTTATGAGACAGACCGCTATTGGATGGCGGAGGATCATCCGCTGAAGAGCTGCGTGCTGATGGGCTTTTCGGCTATTGCGCTTGACGAGATCGAAGCCGGCGTAAAATCCCTCGCCCACGCGTGGTTCGGCTAGGGCTTTCACCGGCACGCAGTTCGTCCTCGCGCGAAAGCCGCTCGACCTCTTCTTTAAGGCGATGCGCCTCTAAAGCCGCTGGCGAAACAAGGCGCGGGTAGAAAACAAGCGGATCAGCGCGCTTTGCCGCCCCGTGCTTCTTCGCTTCGCATTTCACGGCCCCATATTCCGCGGCCCCGTGCTTCGCGGCCCCGTGCTTCGCCGCCTCGTATTCCGCCGCCCCGTGCTTTTTCGCCTGTGCCTCTTCCGCGATGGCAAACAATTCCTCGAAAGCCGCATCCACACGCTGCGCCTTCTCCTCAAGAATGGGACGGATCTGCTCCGCAATCGCATCCTTGTTCGCGATGCAGAAAAGGGAACGTGATGCCATTTCCTCGGCAGACCCATCCATCGAAACAAGGCAATCCGCCAACCCGAGTTCTTCGAAATGAGATTGCACCTTGTCGTTGTAGTTGATTCCCACCGCTGGCTTTCCCATCACATGGTGGAGGATGGAGCAATGCAGGCGCATCGCCAGCGAAAACGACGATTCGTCAATGAGCTTCATGAAGGCATCCATCGAGGGCTTTTCCTCGATGAGCACGCTTTTCTCAGGGTGCTTCAGCAGCCCCTGAACCCTGCGATGAATTGCCGTGTCGGTGGCATCGAAGGGAAGGAAGAGGGCCGGAAGCCCCGTCTGCTGCGTGATGGTGTCGATCGTTTGAGCCACGCGACTTTCGAAATCGGGCGGATTCAGATGGAAATCGCGCAACGCGACGATGAAGTAAGGCACTCGCGGGCACGCATAGTCGCTACTCTGCGCATGCTGCTTGATAAATAGACGGGCGCCAAACGCGAGATCGGCGGCAACCTCCACCTGTTCCCCACTCACGCCGGATTCGCGGATAAGCGCCGCCGAATGCTCATCGCGCATGATGAAACGCATCCGCGCCAAGCCCATCAGATACACCATATGCCGCGTGGCCGGATTGTCGAGCGGACCGGCTCCGAGGCCGATGCCAACGGGAGATGCCCCGAGCATCTGCGCCATGAGGGCCGTTGATGCTTGGCAAGAAGGCTCCATAAACGGATCGAGGAGAAATTCTGCCTCCCCTGCCGTCTCGGCCATTGGCTGATCGAACAGAAGCCCGCCCGAGAAGCAGAGAAGCGCCGCATGCGAAAAGATCTGGTGAAGATCGTTTTTATCGCGCAAATCCACCGCTTCATAGCCAAAACGCTGCCTAATGGCCCATGGGCGGTAACCGGCGATATGTATCTCACGTTGGGGGAAGCGCCTCTCTATGCGATCGGCAATAAGGCGCATGAGAAGGTCGTCGCCAAAATTGTCGGCGCCATACCAACCGTAGAGCACGGCGGAAAGCGCTGGATGAGCACCTGAAAGCACCGGCTCGCATCCGCTTGCGCGAGCTGCCTCGTTCAGCTCCTTGAGAACACGCGCGATGCTTCGCTCAAGCGGTTCGAGATCGTCAAGGGCACGGCGCTGTTTCTCAAGGGCGTCGCGATATGCCTCCTCGTTTTCCAAAACGCTTTCCATCGTCGGGATAAACGTCTCATGGCAAAACGTGACAAGCGTTTTTCGCAGCTCAGGCGCCTGCTCGTCAAGGCAATCGCACGCTCCCTCCTCCACGCAGACGAGTGCGCCCTCCGCGATGCGCATGCACAGTTCTACCGCTGAAATGCGCGGACAGGGGGAAGCGTCAGGAGAACCAGGCTCGCTATTTGCGAAATACACACAGGTTTTCACAGAGCGCGCTTGAAACGCCTCGTTCATCCCGTAAGTCTTCCAGGAGACCGGAGCAAGATCCTCGTGAGCTTGAGCGGCGTCTCTCACCAAAGCTCTCTGCTCGGCGGTCAACTGCTGCGGATAGAGCGTCCCTTTTCGGGAAATCTCCTTATCGGAAAGAATCGCCGTTTGGTAAGCGCTATCGGGAGCAGGGCTGATGAACATGGTAGAAGAAGCTGCGGCGCTCGATTCCGCATCGCGCGAGCCAACCGCTAGGCAAGCATCGAACGCAGGAGGGCACGGCATTTCGAAGGGAGTGCGAAAAAGCACGTGGAAGCACGGGGTTTCGGCAAGCGCCGGCACTGCGGAGTCATCCATGGGAACCGTGGCCGCATCCCAGAGAAGGAGCGTTGGTTGAAAGGCGGAGATCGATGCGGCAAGGCTTTGCGAAAAGCTCTCATATTCGCGCTGATGGACGACGCAGACCGCATGCCCCGCAGATCGCAACGCCTCCTCAAATCGTACGGCATAATCCGCTTGCCCGTCAGGATAGTTCGCGACAAAGAGAACGCGTGCAAAGTGTCCGCTCTGTGCCTGAGCATGATTCATCGATTCTGCCCACCTTGGTCTTTATGCGACATCCGATCTCGCGCTTTTGCGATGGGATCCATGATCGCATTGCCCAACCGCCACGAACGTGACTGGTAAAGTGCGTCGATCTGCTGTCTCTGCTCGTCAACTTGACGTGCTAGAGCGTCTTTTTCAAGACGGACGTCATCGAATGCTGTTCGGAAACTCTGACACAGGAAGAAGAGAAAATTCGGCGCATCCATCTCTTCGAGCTTTGCGAAAATATCGGCGTAATGAGGAATGAGGTCTTTTTCGTACGGCTTTATCTGCGCCTTCCAATCCCGTTCAAACTCTTCGTAAATCTCAAAGTATTCATCACAGGACGAGGCGGAATACAACGAGTAATGCACGTTCGAGACGATGAGGTTCACAAGGTGCCGCCATGTCGTGTCGTTGGGCATGTTATGTTGTTTCGCATAGTCGAGCACCATACAGAGTGCCCTGAATCCCGTCGGCCCGCGATAGGTTTTCGTGAGCGTGGTGCCGCCATCGCACCGATAGCGATAGAGGCTGCGATCGAGGAGAAGAATCCGTTTGCAACTCAAAAGCGCCTCATAGGTGAACACGAGATCCTCGGCACTCGTGAGCTCAACAGGAAAGCGAATGCCGTGCTCATTGATAAACGATCTGCGCCAGCAGGTTCGCCACACGCTGGGCGAGGCGAAGTCGATCGTGAGACATTGGGTGTCTTCTAGGCTGAACGTGTGCTCATAGAGTGGATCGTCCCAGCAGCGAGGCTGCCTGAAGCAGGCGCCCTTTTTCCCAAAATAGCGCTCGAAGCTGAATATCACGATGTCGGCGTTATGGGCCTCGGCGGCTTGAATGGGTTCGCACACGAAGGTCGCCGCGGGGATGTCGTCGCTGTCGGCGAACAGGAGAAAGTCCCCTTCCGCCGCATCGATTCCGGCGTTGCGGGCAGCAGAGGGACCGTGGGATTCCTCCAGGCTGACAAGGCGAACACGCGAAGCCGTGCCCGGGCACGCGACAAATTCCTCGATGATGGCACGTGAGCCGTCCACTGATCCGTCTTCCACGCAGATGATCTCGTATGCGAAGGGAAATTGGCCCCGCGTTGCTTCGGCGAGCTTTTCGGCTCCGCCGACCTTTTCTCCAGAGGCATGTGCCGTTTCCCGAGCTTTTTCGCCAGAAACATGCGCCACCTGCGACGTCAGCGGTTCGAGGCATTCCCGAAGATATGCCTCGGCATTATGCACGGGAATAATGACGCTTGCTTTCAATCGGCCTCCTCAGCCTCTAGGTGGACGTCGCAATAGACGTCGTGGAGATCGCCCACGAAAACTTCTCGTAAAACTCCATGCCCATGCTACCACATGGTAAGATACCCTAAGCGAAACACGACAGAAAGACCCGCGCACGGAGCGCGAGATACCAAAGACAGCAACGGAGAGAAGAGGGAAAGAAGAGCCCCATGTCCAAAGGCACCTATTCGTTCACCACACCGATCTACTACGTCAACGCGGCGCCGCATCTTGGCACCGCCTACACCACCATCGCCGCCGACACCGTGGCGCGCTATCAGCGCATGAACGGCTACGACGTCTCCTTTGTCACCGGACTCGACGAGCACGGCCAGAAGGTGGCGGAAGTGGCCGCCGACCACAGCATGACGCCGCAGGAATGGTGCGATTCCATGGTGGGCGCTTTCACGGACACATGGGAGATGCTCAACATCACCTATACGAGCTTCGTCCGCACGACAAGCGCCGCCCAACATCGGACCGTGCAGAAGTTCTGGCAAGACCTCTACGACAAGGGCTATCTGTATAAGAGCTCCTACGAGGGCTGGTATTGCGTGCACGAGGAAACGTACTACGCGGAAAGCGACCTTCTGCGCGACGAGGACGGGAACTTCATCTGCCCCGATTGCAAGCGCCCCGTGCAGCGCGCCTCGGGCGAGGAGAACTGGTTCTTCAAGCTTTCGGAGTTCCAGCAGCCCCTGCTTGAGTTCTATGAGAAGAACCCCGAGTTCATCCGCCCGGAAACGCGGCGCAACGAGATCGTCTCGTTCGTGAGCCGCGGCCTGCAGGACCTTTCCATCAGCCGCTCGACCTTCGATTGGGGCATTCCCCTGCCCTTCGACGAAGGGCACGTGTGCTATGTGTGGGCGGACGCGCTCTTGGCCTACCTCACCGGCATCGGCTACGCCGACCCCGACCGCGAGGAGGAATTCGATGCGAATTGGCCCATGCAATACCACTTCGTCGGCAAGGACATCACGCGCTTCCACTGCGTGATCTGGCCGGCGATGCTCATGGCGGCCGGCATGCCGATCACCCACACGGTATTCGGTCACGGCTTCTTGCTCACGAAGGGCGAGAAGATGTCGAAATCGAAGGGCAACGTCTTAAGCCCCGCCGACATGGTGAAGACCTTCGGCGTGGATGCCTACCGCTACTATTTCATGAGCGACGTGCAATTCGGCCACGATGGCTCCATCTCGCTGGAGCGCATGGTGCAGGTGTACAACAACGAGCTCGCGAACACGTGGGGCAACCTCGTGAGCCGCGTGCTCAATATGACGAAGAAATACTTCGATTCCTGCGTGCCCGTCGTGATGGATGACGACAAGCCGCTCGTGGAGGCAAACCCATTGCGCGAGATCGCCGATGAGCTGTACGCTACCTACGACGACGCGATGAGCATCGTTGATTTCTCGGGTGCGACGCAGGCAGTGATGAGGCTCGCCTCGCGCGTGAACAGCTACGTGGAGGAGCAGGCGCCGTGGAACCTCGCGAAAAGCGAGGAGACACAGGGTCAGCTCGCGGCCGTCATCTACAACGCGCTTGAGGCCATACGCATCATCGCGCTCTATATGGCGCCGTTCGCACCGCTTACCTCCGCCGAGGTGTGGCGCCGTCTTTCGCTTGGCGACGTGTTCGCGGTGACCGACATCCAAGGGGCTTCCGCATGGGGTGCGCTTCCCGCCGGGCATCACGTGGAGACGGGTGATCCGCTCTTCCCGCGCCTTGATGTGGAAACGATCGACTTCGAGGAATAGAAGAAGAGAAACACGGAAGAGCAGAAGAGCAGAGCCGTTGAGCGCCGAAGCGACAGACGAACTGACAAGCCTTGATTTGACGGGCAGCGAGCAGGCGCACTTTGAGCAGGAACTGACAGAAGGCGGACAGTCGTGCCCCACGCAGGCGGACAACGAGCAACCTCATCCTGAACAGGCGTATCTGAGCCGCGAAAACAAGGCCTATCTGCACGGCGCCTTCTTCCAGAAGCGCAAGCGGGGCGCGTGGCGGCAGGTGGAGGCACCGCAACTTGTCGGCGCCGTTGCCGACACCCATGCCCATCTGCAGCTCCTTGACGACCCCGTGCTCTCGCTTGTTCGCTGTGGCGCGCTTGGAGTGAATTTCGTCGTGACGATCACCGATATCGTGGAGGACGGTGCCGTAACCTTTGAAAATCTCGCGGCATGGCAGGGAGAGGCAGCAAGGATTCTCTCCGAGCTTTCACTCTCAGCGGGGCTTCCGGCCTCCGCTGGACTTTCAGCTTCTGACCAGCCGCAACAACCTCCCGCGATGCCATCCGCGCCAGATTCCCCGTATCTCTCCCCGCTCTCGTCTCTCCCCGAGCCTCCGCACCTGCGCATCGTCTGCGGTTGCCATCCGCACAACGCGAAGGACTTCACGCCCGCGGCAGAGGCAGCATTGCGCCAGCGATTAAACGATGAGCGCGTCTGCGCAGTCGGCGAGATCGGGCTCGACTACCATTACGACTTCTCGCCTCGAGAAACGCAACGCGAGGTTTTTGCCCGCCAACTTGCCATCGCACGCGAATACAAGCTTCCCGTTGTGCTTCACATCCGCGAGGCCCATGACGACGCTTTCGAAATTCTCACGCGCGAAGGCCTTCCTCCGGCAGGAACGCTGCTTCACTGCTATAACCTCGACGCCGCCGAGCTTGTGCGCTGGGTGGATGCAGGCTGCTACGTGGCCTTCGGCGGAGCGCTCACCTTCCACGCCTCGGAAGACGTGCGTGAAGCAGCGAAAACGGTGCCGCTCGATCGGCTTCTCACCGAAACCGACGCCCCCTATATGTCGCCCGAGCCGCTTCGCGGCATCAAATGCGGGCCCGAATATGTGATTTTCACCGCCGCTTTGCTCTGCGAACTCTTCAAAGCGCAGACCGCTGAAAGCCAGCGCGCATTTCTCGCCAAGTTGAACGAGAACGCGCACGCTTTGTTAGATCAGCATCGTTTTGGCCGTTTAGATATTTAGAAGGAGGCATCTCATGAGACGACTCATCATTCTCGGTTCTTCGCGTGCACACGGACGCAGCGCCGCACTCGTCGAGGCGCTCTTCGATGCCTGCATGGAAGACTATCCCGAGGATGCGGCATCGGTACTTTCGGTCGCCGCGCTTTCCGTGACCGGCTGCCTCGGTTGCGACACCTGCCACAAAAAAAGCGACGTGGATTTGCCAAACGAGGATGATCCGCTTTACCCCTGCGCACGTGTGCGGAAAAGCAAGCCTTTCGAGCACCAATGCATCATGCATGACGACATGGACCGCGTGCGCCTCGAGCTTGATGCGGCAAACGAGCTTATCGTCGTAACGCCCGTCTATTTCGCAAGCGTTCCTTCTCAGCTGAAAGCCCTGCTCGATCGCCTGCAGCCGTATTTTTGGTCGGATCTGCGCACGAAAAAGAAGCGCCCCTGCACCCTTCACCTCATCGGCGAGGGGAAAGACCCATGGGGTTACGATGGCGCGGTAAGTTGCGTGCGATCGGCGCTTTCGTGTGCGGGATTCGAGGTGGTAAGCCTCATGGATTGGGTCGGAAAGATCAGCCCCGAGGGCGAGATCCTCGCCGACGCGGACGAATATGTGCTGGTTGATGATGAAGAGGACGGCGAATGACGCCTGATGGAGACCAAGCCTCACCTCTTGCCTCGGTGAAAGCGACGCGCGAAGTGCTTGAGCGCTTCGGGCTGCACACAAACAAGGCGCTCGGCCAACATTTCCTCATAAACGATGGCATCGTGAGGAAGACCCTTGCACTTGCAGAGGTGGACTTCGAAGACACCGTTCTTGAGATCGGCCCCGGCATCGGCACGCTGACGACGGCGCTGCTCAAACGTGGAGCAACGGTGATCGCCGTGGAGCGCGATGCGAAGCTGATCCCCGTCCTGGAAAGCGTATGCGCGCCATGGCGGGAACGGCTTACCCTTATTCAGGGAGATGCCCTCGAGCTCACGCCGCAATCGGATCGGCTGCTCGCAACGCCGTTCAAACTTGTCTCGAACCTCCCCTATGCGGTGGCGGCAACGCTCGTCCTCAATTGCTTCGAGCGTTTCAGCATGCTGACCGACGCCACTGTTATGGTGCAACGGGAGGTGTATGAGCGCATGTGCGCCCATCCCTCAACCAAGGCATACGGCGCCTACACCGTAAAGCTCGCTCTTTATGCGAAAGCGTCGAAGAGCTTTTCGGTGGGAGCGCAGAGCTTCTTCCCTCCGCCGCACGTTGAAAGTGCCGTCGTTCGCTTTGACCAAGCTGAGCTTTCGCCGCCTGTCACGAAGGCTCAGCGGTTGGCAACCGCGGTCGTGGCCGACGCAGCCTTCTTTTCGCGACGAAAAACATTGCAAAACGCCCTGCGCGGCTATTTCTCCTCGCGCGGAAAGGCCTATGCGGCGGTTCTCGATGTGCTGCCCGACGTCCTCGCGATGTGCGACATTGACCCTTCGCGACGAGGTGAAACACTCACCTTGCAAGAATTTTCAAGGTTGGGCTGGGCATTGGCCCCTTTTCTCCCTTGATTCGCATGGTATAATGCTGCTGCAAGTTATGCGTCGTTGTAAGGAAGCGTTCTATGGATTTGGCAAAACAGGCGAAAATCGTCGACTCAATTCATAACACCTTGGACGACCTTGTTGGACAACGCCTTAAGGTGCGCGCGAACATGGGCCGTTCGAAAATCGTTGAAAGTGAGGGCGTGCTGACGCAAGTGCATCCACAGCTCTTCATCATGGAAGTCGATCGCAAGCGTGGCCGTACGGCGCGCCAGTCGTTCCAATACGTTGATGTGTTAACCGGCACCGTCGAGCTTTCTCAGGACGGCGAGCCGCTTTTCGCCCCCTTTATCGAGGAAGATACGGCTGAAGAAGATTACGCGCTCGAGAATGCGTCTGAGCGCATTTTGTAACGGCAACCGTTGCATTTTAACGATATTGCCTTACAATACTTTTCTGCGCGCTGCGCAGATTCTGGGGATGTAGCTCAGCTGGGAGAGCATCACGTTCGCAACGTGGGGGCCGAGGGTTCGAATCCCTTCATCTCCACCAGAAACTAGAAAACGGTTCGGGTATCACCCGGACCGTTTTTTCGTCTTTGGCGTGTGAGGGGATTCGAACCCTGCGAAGGCTAAACATGCCAGTGGCATGTTTAGTGAGGAGCACCGAAGGTGCGACGTACGAAATGCGAGCAAAGCGAAGCATTTTCTCGAATCCCTTCATCTCCACCAGAAAGTTTCACGAGGTCAGAAGCAATTTCTGGCCTCGTTTCTTTTTGGTGTCACCTCGCGTGGCACCTTATTTGGCACCTCACAATCGTTTACTTTAAATGTCGGTATAAATGACGGTTTAAATGACGGTTTAACGAACGCAGCGACGCGAGTTGACACGCAACTTCTTAAGCTCCTGCGCCAAAATCCTACGATAACGATAGCCCAGGCTGCACGTGAGCTCGGCTTAAGCACTCGCCAAGCAGAGCGCATCGTGTCTCGTCTGAAATCTGAAGGGAAGCTTGTTCGCGTAGGGGCCAAGCGCAACGGTCGTTGGGAGATAACTCAATAAGAGAATGAGAACTGCCGGACTTCTCGATATCATAGTTTTACATCCCGTATCTTATCTATGGCGTTATCGATGTCATTGCCAATTGCGGTAAAAACGTCAATGCAGTTAGTGAGCGAGTTGACGATTGGAATAAAACTTGATGTCAACATTTGAAACACCTTGAAGGAATTCATTGCACTTCGAAGCTCAGGGCTTAACGTAAACTGCTCTCTCAACCCGATGAGATTTGGCAGTAAATTTTCAAGCTGAACCGTATCGCCTGATTGCTTCATGAAATCGATATAACGCAAGTTGTATGATTTGACATGAGGCCAAATAGCCTCAATGGCGGCAACATGTTCATTGAGGCGATCGGTTGGTGTATTTGCTGCGCAGCTGAGAGATTCTGCCCAACGAGCAAAAGAATCAGGATTGTTTTCATCGGCGGGAGGGACTTCTGCTATTGCCCCACCCAACGCGACAATATCTTTTTTTATGGCAAGGGAATAATCGTCGAGCGTTCTGAGCTCATCTTTGACCTGAGGGTATTCATCAGCGAGACCTTGCCGTGTGTCTTGCTCTGGTCTCATAAGAGAATGGCCTTGGTTATTTTCTTCACTTACATGTTTCATGATCGCATCATGCAGTTTTTCGCAAATCTCTTGGACTTTCTGATCGTAAGCAATGTCTCCACGCTTTAAATAACGCATTTCGGTCACATCTATGTATTGATATTGCTCAATGAGATCCCGCGCCTGTTTCCTCGCTGCTTCGAGGTTAAGCGTTGCAATAGGTTGCCATATCATGGGAAACAGGCTGCGTCTGCCGTGCCCCTTCTCTTGCTCGGCAAATCTGAACAGTTCATCACGGCATGCAGCACTTCCGATATAGCGGGGAGTCACCTGCGGTAAAAGGAAGTTTGTGGCGTCAATCGCTCGATCCAGTATTTGTTTCCAATCGTCTCCCCAAGGAATGGAGTCGATACCGGTGAAAAGCGCGAGTGTTCGACCGTAAGCGAATTCGTATTCTGCAACAACATCTTTGAGCAATGACACCATCGCATTGTGGAGATGCTCGTTATCTGCATGATTGTAGCTGAGAAAGAGATTGGCGTCTGAAGGCTTGTCCCCCATGTTTGCAGTCACCGATCCACCTTGGATACGATGGTCTCTATAAGGAAAATGCAAGTTTAGATCCGCCTGTTTCTCACGGGTCGGAAACGCTGATTTACTCCAGAGGGATCCAACAGGAATCGCCCAAAGGTTTTCACCAAAGCGACGAACACGATCTCCGGTGTAAACAAGATAACCTCTTTTGAGATTCTCAAATTGGGCCAGTGCCTTGAGTCCCTTGAAATCGTCCGAGCTAACTGAGGTCGACGATTTCACTTCGACGCCCATGACGCCATCGTTGGCTTTGAGAACCAGATCGACTTCTAAATCGGTGTTTTTGCTATCGCGCCAGTAAAAAGCTCGATATGCCCGCTGTGTCCAAGAAAGGCATGGTACAAATTGATTCACGACAAACGACTCAAAAAGCTCGCCAAACACATCGGGTGATTTCATAAGATTGATTCCACTTTTGCTGAAAGCGCTCATTGAAAAAGAAGTGTCCGTTGGATGAATTTTCATACGCGATTCTGCTTGGCGTCGTGGTTGAAGTCGCAAGTTTGGAAGCGAGAACACCAGATAGCGATTCAGGAGCTTTGTAAAATAGCTATTTGCCGTTGCTCTGTTGATCCCTAAATCTTTGCTCATTGTTGAAACATTGAGGATGCCGCCAGGCTTTACAAGGAGATATTGGAGTACCGAATTGGCAGAATAGGCATCGCCAGTAGGAAGAACACCCTTTCCGAGGATGCGTTCGATGTCAATAGCCGTATTCTTTTCGCGTTCGTCTTGGGTTGTAAAGCCTGCATCCATCACATTTCGCGGAAAGCCGCCAAGGCAAAGATAGGAATAGAGTTCTTCGCGAGAAACCGAATATCGCCCATCTTCTTGAGGAGGATTGTCCCAAAGGTCATCGACAAGATTCTGGCTGTTTAGGAGAACCTCGCGTCGGGTTAGAGGATCGACCTTATAGCTTGAGAACCTGCGGATAAGCGGATCCTGCAAGCCAAGCTCGTTGGTTTGTATGGATGCCGATCCTGTGAGAATAAATGAAAGCGATGGTTCGGTTATCTGATCCACTGCCTGCTTGATCAGCAAAGGAAGCTCGGGCATTAGTTGAGCTTCATCGATAATAGCAGGCAGGGAAAGCCGCTTTAACCATTCATTTGGGTTGCTCATAGCCGAGCGCCTGACGCTTTGATCCGAAAGGTCGACATATTCGAAACCACGGGGCACGAAGAGGTTTTTAACTATCCATGTTTTGCCTATAGCACGAGCGCCTTCAACAACGGCTACAGGTCGATTGCAACGTGCTATGCTTAAAGCAATAGGACGAGGAAAAGTTTGTGCCGACATATATCTCCTTAAAATTTTTGCTTAAATTCTAAACATAAAATTGTATACTTTCAATAAATTTTTCAAACCGGCTTCAAAGCAAACGGAGAAAAGAGCAGCTCTTGACCTCGTAATGTTTCTGGAGGAATCGAAGAGTAGAAGACCTCGGAGAGCGTAAGACTCCTGCAGCAATTAGATCAGTGGCAATTTGGGGGTTGACGTTGGAGGTTGTGCGAGAGGGAGCCCGGCGGTCGATGAAGGAGGTTGCGCGAGAGGGAGCTCGGGGGTTGCCGTGAGGTTGATGGCGCTGCGGTCGATGAGCGTGCCGTAATCGCCATGGAGCCACGTTTCGATTTCGTTTTGCGCTATCACAAGAGGCATGCGCAGGTGAACAGGCGCGACCGAAGCATTCGGCTCGGTGGTGAGAATCGAGAACCAATCCTCTTTCCAAATTGCCGCCATAAGGAGCACGCTGCCATCGGGAAGGGAAAACTCGTACGGTCGCTTCATCGGCTTCTGCGTGCGCGGGCTGAGCGCCATCTCTCCTTGATGCGGTTCGAAGAAGCTGAACGCTGGCACAAGGCAGCGCCTCTGCGCGAGCGAATCGCGCCAGAGGGGCTTTCCGGCTGACTCAATGCGCGTGTTGAACACGACGCCCTGCTGCCATTCCACGGGAAAGCCCCATTGAAGCTCGGCGGGAACAAGCTTTTCTTTCGCATCGCCCTCCCCGTCGGGCCTGATGACGGTGACCCGCATCTTCGGATAGACGTTCGGGCGCGTGGCAGGCCAGTCGGGCATGATATTGAGCGGCGCGGACATCTCGATGCCTTTGATGACATCGGCCACTTCGTCATAAGTCAGGCTGGTGAACCTTCCACACATACCGCCCTCAGAGCTCCCCGCCAAAAGAGGCTGAAAGATTGCATCTAGAACTCTGCGTTGCCGACGGTGCGCGGATGCGGAATCACGTCGCGGATGTTGTCCATGCCGGTCAGGTACATGACGAGCCGTTCAAACCCAAGGCCGAAGCCGGCGTGCTCGCAGGTGCCGTAACGGCGCAAGTCCAAGTAATACTTGTACTGCTCGATATCCATCCCCAAGTCCTCAATGCGCTTCTGCAGCCTCTCGAGGCGTTCCTCGCGCTGCGATCCGCCGATGATCTCCCCCACGCCGGGCACGAGG
>CANQTB010000037.1 GCA_947626665.1 uncultured Eggerthellaceae bacterium | reverse complement strand
TCTGCCATCATGTCCGCCTTTCCGCTTCGGCTCTTGTGGGACAAATTGTATCAGCGTTGGCGGGGATCGCCACACCAGACGGTCCCGCGATTTCAATAGGCTGGGCTATACACCGATCGACGGCACCATCGTCGAAGACGTGATCGACCGTATCGTCTATAAGCCCTGCACCATGCACATCTAAATCGAGAGAGAAATCGATGCGCAAACGCCTGGGCGGAATCAAATGGGCACGTACGTCAGGAGATGGCTTGCGCATCCTCCGCACGATCGGCAAAACGTGGAATGCATTATCGGCAGACCGTGTAAAGGCTATCGGCAAAACGAGGAAGCTCTAACGTTTGAGCGTATCGTATGTAGCCGACGCGATGCTGATTTTGTGTACGCCCAATTAATGGCCATATTTCGGTCTAATATAATAGTCTTTATTATGACTATGCATTGAGGGGGACTGTATGGCGTTTACCATGGGGCTTGCGGACGTGAAGAACAACTTCTCGCGCGTGACGGCGGAGATAAACCGAAGCGGGCATCCGGTAACGGTGCTCAAGAACAACAAGCCGTGGGTGATAATCAGCCCCGTGCAAGCTAGCGGCGACGTTGACCGTGAGGCGCTCGATATCGCCGTCGATTTCATGGAGGAGTATCGCAGCGTATTCGAAGAGCTGGCCAAATGACCCTGCGAGAACAGGCGTTCGACTCATCGCCGAGACGCCTTAGCAAGGCCACAGTAATCGCCATCCATTCAGCCGCGATTGCTCGTTTCGGCGGCGTTGGCGGCATCCGAGACGAGGGGCGCGATGTGGAATGCTCGGTCGCATACTGCCTTGGTATCTGATCGCGTTTCTCAGGCCGGAAAAGCTGCCAGATTCGTTCGTGGTCGAACTTCCATAAACGAAAACAAAAGCGGGTCATCGGAAAAGAAGCTGTTAAAAGAGAAGCCGCTCGGGGGAGCGGCTTCCGCGTTGTTAGCAATGAAGCTTGCGAAGCTTCGATAGGTAGCTACAAGGTGTGGCTTCAACATGAAGCTTCAATGGGCGGCGAAGCTAAGTGCTTATCCGACCTCGGGGATCTTCGCGCCTTCTTGGTTGGAGTAGTGGATCGGGCGCGGCAAGTCGGTTTCGGCGTTGATGCGGCCGTAGCGCGCGTCTTTATCGAGCACTTCGATGATCGCATCGGCATCGGCATCGTAGTCTTGGATGGTGACGTAGCGGATGGCCGGATCCTCATAGGTGCTGTAATAGTAGTTCATGTAGTAGGGGCTGAAGCAGCCGGTGTAGGTGGTGCGCTCGGCCTGGCCCTGATCGTTCATGATCGCGCAGCCGTCGACCATCGCGACGCCGCCGAGGGTGTGGAACATGCGCGCGACGTTTGCGGCCTCGCCCGTCTGGACGGGATAGTTCGCGTTGATGTAGGCGACGCGAACGAAGCGGCTCGGGGAGTAGTAGTCGCCCGGAATGCCGCGCATGCAGGCGCCGGAGCCGAACGGGGTGAGCTTCTGCTCGCGCCACATGACGGGCTCGGGCCACTTGTTCGACATCGCCAGATAGTTGCGCAGGTTCTCGCGATGGAAATCGAAGCCGGGCTGGTTGGTGAGCGTGTCGGTGCCGTCATCGAAGATCTCCATGCCGTTCTTCGTGTATTCGATGACGATCGTGCGATCCTTATCGCCGATCATCCAGTGCAGCATCGAAGCGCCGAGCTTCTCATTCACGGGCTTGTCGGTGATCGCGACGTTCTTGAGTGCCGCTTCCGCCTTATCGACGGTCGAGAACTGCGAGCACACCCACAGCGGCACCTCATAGGAGGCGATGCAGGTCTTGCCTTCCACCGCGTCGTGCTCGTACTGGGCGTATCCCGGGAAGTTCAGCCCGCCGCACGCAAGGCCGGCCTCGTTGCCGCAGTCGAAGTACAGCGGGATGCCCTCGAACGAGATGCCCATGCCGATGAGGGCGTACTTGTTCTTCATGTCGCCGAGGTACTCATATTTGTGGCTGTAGTTGCGCGGGGTGATGATGACGTTCTGGCCGAAGTCGAAGCACCAGTCGAGGTTGCGTCCGAAATACATATTGCCTTTATCATCGATGAATTTAACGCCGGTGCACATTTTCTTTCCTCCTGTCGTTTCTTGAATCCATCTGGGGTTCCATTTGGAGTTGCCCCCACTATATGGGTGTTTTTGCGAAACCCCGAGATTGGGCGTGTTATGTTTCTGTTTCGTTTGGAAATCGTGGCGATTTGACACGAAGGAAACAGCCGAAGCGCCGTTCCCTCGGTTATGCGCTTCCCTTTCCGCTAGAATGAAGCTCGGCACGATGCTCCCATCGGTCGGAGGGGCGTTCGGGCTTAAGGCGGCGCTTAACGGAATCAATTATGCACAAAGATTTTCGCATAATTGATTCCTACGCCGGATGCGCTCTCAACCCCTCCATTCCCTCGGGAGCATTGAGCTGCAGCGACAGCTCGTTCCGCCGTTCGGCAGAACGGCGGAACAGAAAAAACGCCCCCTCGCCCGAACGGGATAGTATCTGATGAAGGTGATTTGGAACAATGAGTGACGAACAGACAAAGCGCATAACGTTGGAAGCTCTTCCGCGGACGATCGAGCTTGTTCGCAACGAGGGCCGCATCCCCAAAGCGCCGGAAGATTCTCCGGTCGTCGTGATGGTAGACCAAACGAAGCTGCCGGCGGAACTCGCGTTCATCACCACTGACAACTGGCGCGTCGTCATGCACGCGATCGAAGATCTCGTGGTGCGCGGCGCTCCGGCGCTCGGCGTGGCTGGTGCAGCGGCGGTTTGCCTGCGTGCGGAGGAGTTCATCACGGCAACCGATGCCGATATGCAGGGTAATGCCGACGACATGTGGCACACGTTCGTGCTCGACGACCTTGCTTTCGACCGCGATCTCTATTGGACGGCACTTTCCTTTTCCGGCGAAATGGTGGCGAATGCACGCCCGACAGCGGTGAACCTCTCGTGGGGCGTCAACCGTGCGCTCGACGTGGCGAAACAGGCCCTCGATGAGGGGAAGAACCCGCAGGGTATTGTCAGTGCCCTCTATGACTTCGTGAAAGAGCTCGAGGCGCAGGATGAAGCGGCGAACCGCGCCATCGGGTGCTTTGGGGCGGGGCTCTTGCCTGAAAACGCGCGCGTTCTCACCCACTGCAATGCCGGCAGCTTGGCGACGGTGTTCTACGGCACGGCGCTCGGCGTCATCTATTCTGCTGCCGACACCGAAAATGGCGGCAAGGGCGTCTCCCGCGTGTACGCCGACGAGACGCGACCAGTTGGGCAAGGGGCGCGCCTCACTGTGTGGGAGCTTTCGCGTGCTCATGTTCCCGTTACGCTCATCTGCGACAACATGACGGCGACGGTGCTTTCCCAAGGAAAGGTGGATGCGGTCGTGGTCGGCGCCGATCGCATCACGGCGCGCGGCGATGTGGCAAACAAGATCGGCACGATGGGCGTTGCCATCCTCGCGCACCATTTCGGCGTGCCGTTTTACGTTGCGGCGCCGACTTCGACGATCGACTTTTCCATGGAGAGCGGCGTGGAGATCCCCATTGAGGAGCGCGCTGCTGAAGAGGTGCTTCCATCCGCCATTGAGGGGGTAGAGGTCTTCAACCCCGCCTTCGATGTGACGCCCGCCGAGCTAGTTGCCGCCATCATCACGGAGAAGGGCGTGTTCGCTCCGTCTGACCTCGCGGAGCTTAATGCGCAGGACGCTTCGCGTCAAGCGGGGAAGTGACGGAACGTGGAGGTGTTCACCCGCATAGATCAGGAGCAGGCCGAACGCGAACGCTTGGCTCCCGAGGCGCAGCTGAGCGGCGAAACCGCAGGTCGTGTCCGCGAAAGCGTCCCTGATGAGCTCCGTTTAGATTATCAGCGTGACCGCGACAAGATCATCCACAGCAAGGCGTTTCGCCGCCTCTCGCATAAGACGCAGGTCTTCCTCACAGCGGAGGGCGATCATTTTCGCACGCGCCTCACCCATACGCTCGAGGTCTCGCAAATCGCCCGCACGGTCGCCCGCGCTCTGCGCCTGAACGAGGATCTCACCGAGGCGATCGCGCTCGGGCACGACTTGGGGCATACGCCCTTCGGTCACACGGGGGAGGATGCGCTTGCAGCCTGCCTCGCGCGCGCCGACGGCAAAGACCCGAGCCGCGAAGAGGTGAGCGCGTATTTCCGCCACAATGAGCAGAGCCTGCGCGTCGTCGAGGTGATCGAGAACGATGGGGCGGGGCTCAACCTCACGGCAGAGGTGCGCGACGGGATCTGCCATCACACGGGAGGCGTGCGTGCCAGCACCCTCGAGGGACGCATCGTCGCCGTGTCGGATCGCATCGCGTATGTGAACCACGACATCGATGACGCGATCCGTGCGCGGGTGCTCTCCGAAAGCGATCTTCCGCCATCGACGCATACGGTTCTGGGGCTCGATCATTCGGCACGCATTCAAACGCTTGTGCTCGATCTCGTCTCCACGTCGGCCGCGGAGGGCGACATCCAGCTCTCGCCGTCGGTCTACGAGGCCATGATGGAACTTCGCGCGTTTCTCTTCGAGAAGGTATATAAATCGGAGATCGTGATGAAGGAAGTGGAGAAGGCGACACGTCTGCTCGATGCGCTCTTCTCGTTCTATGTGGCGCATCCCGAGGAGATTCCCGCGGATTATCGAGCGATCGCCCGAGGGGATGCTTGCCGTGCGACGGCGGACTATCTCGCGGGAATGACGGATCGCTTCGCCATCAGCCAGTTCGAGCGCCTTTTCGTGCCGCAGCCGGTGCAGGGCTAGCCGGCGCAGGACGGTCGATGCAGAGATAGAGTCGGTGCAGGACGAGCCGGTGGTTGAGCGCTCACATATAAAGGACAGCTTCAAAGCGGCGATTCCCATCATGCTGGGGTACGTCGCCATCGGCATACCCTGCGGCATCCTCTGCGCGGCGGTCGGCCTCAACGCCCTTCAGGTGTTTTTGTTCTCGGCGCTGTTCTATTCGGGCGCCGGCCAGTTCATGATCCCGAACATGTATCTCTCGGGCTCTCCGCTCGCCTCCATCCTCGCGAGCGTCTCGCTGGTGAACACGCGCCAGATGCTCTATGCGGCGTCGTTTGCGCCCGCCTGCCAAAACATTTCGAAGCCGCTGGCGTTCTTCTTTGCGGCCACGGTGACGGATGAGTCCTTCGGTGTGAGCACGCGCAAGTTCGAAGAGGGCGATTGGTCGGTCGACCGGGCGCTCATGCTGAACCTCTTCTCTCAAAGCTCGTGGACGATCTCGAACGTCGTCGGTGCGCTCGTGAGCGGGCTCATCGACATTCCGCTGCAGATCGCTGCCTTCGCGATGACCTCGATCTTCATTTGCCTGCTCGTGACGCAGAAGATGACCGACGCCAATGTCATCGCCATCGTCTGTGCGATGCTCGGGGTGTTCGCCTGCAAATCGTTCGGACTCTCCGGTCCCGCCATCCTCATCGGCGCGCTCATCGGGGTTGCCGTGGCATTTGCCTATGCGAGCATCAAGGCGAAGGGGTGTCCTTCGGGTGGGGGAGAAGCGCTACCCTCAGACCAAGATGGCATGCGGACTTCGGGCAAAGGGGAAACACACCCTTCAAATGAGGGGGAGGTTCGACCATGAGCTGGGAGGAGTTTTGGATAACGCTCATCGTGTGCGGCCTTACGATGCTCGCGTGCCGCGTGCTGCCTCTTTTCCTGCTGAAAGGGAAGGACTTGCCAGAAAACCTCAATCGGGCGCTCGGGTTCATTCCGCCTGCGGCGTTTGCGGCGCTCGTGGCGAACGACCTTCTGGCGCCAGATATGTTCGTTGGCGGTTTTTGGCCCGCCGCTGCCCCGCTTGCGGCGACAATTTGCGTGGTCGTCGTGGCGCTGAAGACACGCTCGCTTCTTTGGAGCGCGGTGACGGGCGTAGCCGCCTATGCGCTGCTTCTTCTCATCTAGGAAAGTTCCCGTTCGTTGACATCTCGTCAATGGTTTATCGCTGGTGGCGCCTGCCGCCCTGCCTCAACTGACCTTGTTGACTATCATAAAGGCGTATAGAAACCAGATAAGAGGTTTCGTGCGAACGGGAATGAGTTGGAGGAGGCGGCAATGGAACCGAACAAGAGCCTAAACGCTTCACCGGCTCCCCGAACTTCAGGCTCGCTCTCGCAAAAGGCGTCTTCTTCAGCCGTGCAATCTGCGAGCGCATCCGCAGCCGCAGTGGCCACGGCCCAAAATCCGGCGAAGCAATCGGGCAAAACGGAGTTCGTTGCCACCCTTTCAGTGTTCGACCTCGTCATCTACGGCCTCGTCTTCATGGTGCCGATCGCCCCGTTCGCGATCTATGCCCAGCTGTTCGACACGTCCGGCGGCATGCCGACCCTCGCTTACCTGATCGGCGGCATCGCCATGATCTTCACGGCGTTCTCGTTCGGCGTCATGGTTCCGCGTTTCCCCTCATCGGGCTCCATTTACACCTATACCGCCAAGGGCATCGGTACGGGAGTGGGCTTCGTCACCGGCTGGCTCATGATCCTGCAATACATCATCACGCCCGACGTCATGTTCATCATGGCAGGCAATGCGATGTCGGCGGTTCCCGGGCTTGAGCACTTCCCCGTTTGGGGCTGGTGCCTGCTCTTCCTCGCGTTCACGACCTTCGTCGCCATCCGCGGCATCGGCGCAACGATGGTTCTCGACCGCATCGCGCTCGTCGGCGAGCTCGTCGTACTCGGCCTGTTCATCGGGTTCACGGTCGCATTCATCCTGCAGGGCCATAACGATGCGGCGTTCTCGGTGAAAGCGCTCTACAACGCGCCGAAGTTCGATGTGGCCACGATGTTCGCCGCCGTCTCGCTCTGCGCGCTTTCCTATACGGGCTTCGGCTCGGTGGCCACGCTGACCGAGGAATCGAAAGACGGTGTGAAGGGCCCCGGGAAGGCGATGATCATCATCGTTGTCTTTCTCGCCGTTCTCTTCTGCGCAACGTGCTTCGTCGCCACCTGCGCCGATCCGAACGGTGAGATCATGAAGGCCCATCCCACGAACGGGTTCTACGTGCTGGCTGCCGTCGCGGGCGGCGAATGGCTCGCCATCGCCTGCGAGATCGCCCAAGCGCTCGCGCTCGGCATCTTCACCGGCTTGGCCGCGCAAACCTCCATCGCACGCATCCTCTACGTCATGGCGAAATCGGGCGCGATGCCGAAGCGCCTTGGCGAGATGAACAAGAAGAACAACACGCCGGTCGTCGCAACGGTGTCTGTGTCGATCGTTTCCCTCGTCATGTTGGTGCCCCTGCTCTTCATCGGGCAGGCCAACGCCGCCGAGTTCAGCAACTTCGGCGCGCTCGCCTCGTACTGCCTGCTGAACTTCGTCGTCGTATACTTCTGCTTCTTCAAGAAGAAGGAACATAAGATCGTCCGCCATCTGATCCTTCCGGTGCTCGGAGTCGTCTTCACGCTTGCCATCCTCTTCACGCTCGACACAATCCCGAAGATCGTCGGCGTGGCGTGGCTCGTGCTCGGCATCGTGGTATATCTTCTTGCCACCAAGAAGTTCCACCACGTGATCGATCTTTCCGATGCGCCCTCGTCATAGAGGGCAATCCCGCCCAACCGCTCATAGTGATACGAATCCTAAAATCGTAACATTGCGACGGGAAAGAGCTGCTATGATGTGTTACGTAAATGAAAATGCGTAACATCATTGCGCAGTGCTTTGCGCAGGAAAAGGTCGCTCATGGCACACTTCAATCAAGGAGCTTCGTGGACTTCGTATCGAGAGTGGGTTGTCGCGCACAATGCGACGGAAATCATACAAGGCGGCGTTGCCTCTGCGGGAAAGGCCATCACGCGTCGTCGCTTTGTTTCCGCCGGCAGCGCAATCGCGTTCGGGGCATTCGCCGGCAGCGCTCTCGTTGGGTGCGGAGAATCGTCAGCGCCCTCATCCGGTTCAGCGAGCAGCACCGATAAGGCTCAGGCCATCGTCACGATGACGCTGGAATCGGAGCCGGCGGCGGGCTTCAACCCCGTCATCGCGTGGGGCGATGGCGAGCACGTTCATGAGCCCCTCATCCAATCGACGCTCATCACCACCGACGTCGATCTCAATTTCGTGAACGATCTGGCGACGTCCTACGATTGCTCGGAGGATGGGCTGCTTTGGACGTTTGAGATCCGCGACGATGTGAAATTCACCGACGGGGTGCCACTCACGGCCGCAGACGTCGCCTTCACCATCAACACGATCATCGCCGAGCCGCTTTCCGAGGCCGATCTCTCGATGGTGGATGAGGCAGTCGCCATGAACGACACGACGGTCGAAATCCATCTTAACAAGCCGTTCAACGCTCTGCTCTACACGCTCTCCGTCGTCGGGATCGTTCCCGAGCATGCCTATGGACCCGACTACGGCACGACGCCCGAGAACACCATTGGCAGCGGACGTTATATGCTCGTGCAGTGGGACCGCGGGCAGCAGGTGATCCTCACGGCGAACCCCGATTATTATGGCGAGAAACCCCTCATCAGCCGCGTCGTCGTGCTGTTCATGGGGGAGGACGCCTCCCTCATCGCCGCCCAGGCCGGCCAAGTGGACGTTGCCTACGCCTCCGCCATTCTCGCCGACGAGAAGCCGGAGGGCTATGCGCTGCTCGATTGCAAATCGGTCGATTCGCGGGGCATCTCGCTTCCCACGCTGCCGCCCGATTCCACGGTGGTTGCCGAAGAGGATATGGCCTATCAGGCGGGAAATGCCGTCACGAGTGATGTGGCGGTGCGCCGCGCGATGAACTACGGGCTGAACCGCGAGGCAGCCGTCGATGGCGTGTTGGGCGGCTATGGCACGGTGGCGTATTCGGTGAGCGACGGCATGCCGTGGATCTCGCCCGATATGGCGTGTGATTACGATCCAGAATACGCCGCCTCGCTTCTCGAGGATGCCGGCTGGCATGTGGGCGCCGATGGCGTGCGGGAAAAGGATGGCGTGCGCGCAGAGGTGACGCTCTGGTATTCCGCTGGCGATTCGGTGCGCCAAGCCTTCGCCTTCGCCTTCGCGGACGACATGGAAAAGCTCGGCATCAAGGTGAACGTAACCGGCGCCTCCTTCGACGACATCTATCCCCATCAGTATGCCGATCCGGTGCTTTGGGGCTGGGGGTCGAATTCCCCCGCCGAGCTCTACAACCTCTGCTACTCATCGGGGTGGGGGAACTTTCCCTGCTACGATTCCGCGACTGTCGATGCCTATTTCGATGAGGCGCTTGCCCAGCACACCGTCGAGGACTCCTATGCCTATTGGCAGGATGGCCAATGGGATGGAACCACCGGCATCGCTCCCCAAGGGGCGGCGACATGGGTGTGGATCGCGAACGTGAACCATCTTTACTTCACGCGCGACGGACTCCATGTCGCTCCGCAGAAGCCCCATCCCCATGGGCATGGGTGGTCGATCCTCAACAACGTTGATCGGTGGACGTGGGAGTGATGCGCTGGGGCCATGGCGCGCTACGTTCTGTTCCATATCGCGAAATGCGTGGTGCTGCTCCTTGCGGTGAGCTTTCTCTGCTTTGCGCTGGTGAACGCCTCGCCGATCGATCCGGTGCAGGCGAACCTCGGGCAGGCCGCCTATATCAACATGGACCCCGAAAAGCGGGCGGAACTTGCCGCGTACTGGGGCGTCGACGCGCCGCTTTGGGAGAGCTATGCGAACTGGCTCGGCGGCGTCGTTCAGGGCGATTGGGGAATATCGCTTCGCTATAACGCCCCCGTGTTGCAGGTCATCGCTGAGCGAACGGCGAACACGCTTATGCTGATGGCGGTCGCATGGGTGGTGAGCGGGCTTTTGGGTTTCGCACTCGGCATTGCGGCGGCGCTCCATCGTGATGGCTGGATCGATCGCACCATCAAGGGCTATTGCTATCTGCTCGCCGCTACGCCCACCTTCTGGCTCGCGATGATCTTCCTCCTCTGCTTTTCGGTGCTGCTGCCCATCTTTCCCATCGGGTTCTCGCTGCCTATCGGTGTCAATTCATCGGAGGCGACGCTGCTTGACGCCCTGCATCATCTCGCGCTTCCGGCGATCACGCTTTCGTTGGTCGGGGTGGCGAACATTGCCCTCCATACGCGTGAGAAGACGATAGACGTGCTCGAGAGCGACTACGTGCGGTTCTCGCGCATGCGGGGACTGAGCCCCGCCGAGGCGCTCCGCAACGGCTGTTGGCGCAATCTTCTTCTGCCGGCGCTCACCCTGCAGTTCGCGTCGATCTCCGAGATCTTCGGCGGATCGGTGCTCGTCGAGGAGGTGTTCTCCTATCCGGGGCTCGGTCAGGCCGCCGTCACGGCGGCACTCGGCGGCGACGTGGCGCTTTTAGCGGGGATCGCCGTCATCTCCGCGGTGCTCGTCTTCGGCGGAAACCTTGCGGCGAACATCCTCTATGGCGTCATCGACCCGCGAATCAGAAGGGGGCAAAGCGAAAGCGGCAAAAGTGCGCGAGGCGGTGTTGGCAGCGATGTTGGCAGCGCTCGCGGCAGCCGTCCACCGCGTAGGATGAACGGTCAGCGATTTACCGAGCAGAACGAGGCAGGCGGCCGTGGCTGAGATCGCCCGCACGCAGGCTCCGGTGGCACCGGCAGCGCAGGCACAGGTGGAGCAGACGACGCTCTTCCATGAGCCTCGCTCCCTTTCGCGCCTCACCTCAAACCGCAAGGTGCTCCTTGTGACGGTGATCGGCGCACTGGCGGTGCTCGCGCTCATCATCGTCGCAGGCACCCTCGCCACCCCTGCCGCACAGGAAACCGATTTCGCGCGTCGTGATCTCGCGCCGTCCCTTGCACATCCCTTCGGCTGCGATTGGCTCGGGCGCGATATGTTCCTCCGAACGCTCGCGGGGCTTTCCCTCAGCATCCGCATCGGACTGTTGGCTGCTGCGGTGTCGGCGCTCATCTCGCTTGTCCTCGGCACCATCGCCGCCATGGGCTCGCGCGTTGTCGACGGTGCGGTCACGTGGCTCATCGATCTCATGATGGGCGTGCCGCACCTCGTGCTCCTCATCCTCATCTCCTATGCGCTGGGGAAGGGCTTTTGGGGTGTCACCGTGGGGATCGCGCTCACGCATTGGGCGTCGCTCACGCGGGTGGTGCGCGCCGAGGTTCTGCAATGCCGGCAATCGCCTTATATCGCGGTTGCCCAAAAACTTGGCGCATCGCGTCTGCGCATCGTGGCGAAGCACATCGTTCCCTTCGTGTTTCCCCAGTTCCTCGTCGGGTTCATCCTGCTCTTTCCCCATGCGATCCTCCATGAGGCGGCCATTACGTTCCTCGGCTTCGGCTTGCCGCCCGAGCTGCCGGCGCTCGGCAATATCCTCAGCGAATCGATGACCTATCTTTCGACGGGAATGTGGTGGCTCGCGGTCTTCCCGGGGCTTTCCCTCATCGCCACCGTGCTCCTGTTCGATCTGGCCGGCGGCGCATTGCGCAAGATCGTTGATGCGCGGACCAATCAGGAATAAAAGGGGGAAGCGTATGACGGATTTGCAAGATATCCGAAGTTCCTCCGCTCGCGTGATACAGGCGCACGACGCGAAAGACATGCATGGCGCGCACGATGCCCACGACCATCACCACCATCGTCATGCGGAAAACCCCGTGCACACCCATGGTCACCATCTTCTACAGGTGGAGGACCTCTCGGTCGGCTTTCGCATGTACGATCCCACGGAACCCTTCTTTGCGGCCAAACAGGAGCTGGTAAACGTCATCGATCATCTGAGCATCGCCGTGCACGAGCGCGAGATCGTCGCCCTCGTTGGGCCGTCGGGGGCGGGGAAGAGTCTGCTCGCCGATGCCATCATGGCGTGCTATGAGCCGAATGTACAGGTGGAAGGGCGCATTTGGTTCGATGGTGAGCTGCAGGATGCAAAAAGTCTCGCGGCGCTCGCGGGAGGCGCCATCGCGGTCGTTCCCCAAAGCGTCGCAAGCCTGAATCCGCTCGTGAAGGTGGGAAAGCAGGTGCAGGGCGGTCGCCGCGGGGCCGCGAAAGAGGATTGCGCACGCAAGCAGCAAGAGCTGTTCGCGCGCTATGGCCTCGTGCCTTCCGTCGCCGACCTCTATCCGCACGAGCTCTCCGGCGGCATGGCGCGACGCGTGCTGCTGTGCTGTGCCCTCATCGGAAATCCGCGGCTCATCGTCGCCGATGAGCCCACGCCGGGGCTCGATGAGGCAGCGGCGCTGCGGGTGCTCGAAGATTTCCGCGCGTTTGCCGACGGGGGAGGCGGCGTCCTGCTCATCACGCACGACATCGAGCTTGCCTTACGCGTTGCCGATCGCATCGCGGTCTTCCATGATAAGACGATTGTCGAGGAGACGTCGGTTGCAAGCTTTGCCTCGCCCGAGCACCTGCAGCATCCGTTCAGTCGGGCGCTCTGGCATGCCCTTCCGGAGCACGGGTTTTCGGCGGCGGGTGAATGATATGGCGCTTGAGATGCGAAACGTTCGGTTCGGATATGGGAACGCGCCGTTGTTCGCGGACGTGAATCTTACGATAGAGCCTGATGAGCGCGTTGCCCTCATCGCGCCGTCGGGCACCGGCAAGACCACGCTCTGCCGTCTTCTCGCCGGATACGAAAGGCCGCAGGCGGGCACGGTGACCGTTGACGGGCAGCACCTTCCGAAGAAGGGCGCGTGCCCCGTGCAGCTCATCGGCCAGCATCCCGAGCAGACGCTCGATCCCTTGATGCGCATGGAGGATTCGCTTCATGAGGCGGGGGAGCCGGATAGCGCGCTGCTTGATGCTCTTGGCATTCAAAGGAGATGGCTCTCACGCTATCCCCACGAGCTCTCGGGCGGTGAGCTCCAGCGCTTCTGCATCGCCCGCGCGCTTCTCGTGAACCCGCGCTATGTGATCGCCGATGAGATTACGACGATGCTCGATGCCGTCACGCAGGCTACGCTTTGGAGGTTTCTCCTCGATGAGCAGCGCCGAAAGAATTGGGGGATGGCGTTCGTCTCCCATTCGGAGGCGCTCACGAAACGGATTGCGACGAGAGCCATCGATGTGGAAGCGCTCATCTGCTCATAAGTTGACGACCCGCGTCTCCTTTGGGAGCCAGATGCGGGCGTTATTGAAAAGCCTATTTGCCCGCGAGATGGCGAATCGCCGCAATCGGGTGCTTCGTCATCATGCGCGGCCCCGCATAGCGCATCACCTGACGGATCTGCTCGCGCATCTCGGGCCGATAGCAGTGGTTCCCGCATTCTTCGCATGAGGTTTTCTTCTCCATGTTGCGGCAACGGCGCGTGCGCTCCACGGCGTAGGCGTCAAGCTCCTTGCACGAAGGGCAGACGGCATCGCCGCAAAAGGCGGTCTCAGCGCGCGCGACGTCGCGATGGTTGCCCGCGCAATACATCGCCACCATCTGCGAGATCGTCTTCATTTCCCGTGCCCGTCGTTTTGCTATCGTGGGTGAATCC